>DATCIL010000446.1:0-9226 GCA_036507795.1 Anaerolineales bacterium
TTCAGGTTCCTCGAACGCGATCGCTTCGGTCGAGAGACTCGACCGCTCCTCGGTCTCTGGTGCAGTCAACGGTGAAGTGGGTGCTAAGGTTGGAGGCACGTACGGCGTTGGCGTCGTCCGCCCAGCACAGCCAACAAGAACGAGAAGGGCAAAAAGCTCAACGAAGGTTAAGGTGTTGCGTACGCCGTACTGCGTGGTAGGTAAGATGACATACGCAATACGCTCTACGCAATACGCAACACGCATCACGTCCTACACTTCCTCGTCCTCGAGAGGCTCTTGCCCGTCCTCTGACATTGGGAGCACCAACATACCTTCCAACGACTGCTGGCGGATGGCCAGTTCGATTTCCTCTGCCAGGTCGTGGTTCTCGCGCAGGTATTCCTTGGAATTCTCGCGTCCCTGTCCAAGGCGCAGCTCGCCGTAAGAGTAATACGAACCGCGCTTATCTACGATTCCTAATTCAGCAGCCAGGTCAAGCAGGTCGCCGGCTTTCGAGATCCCCTCATTGTACATGATGTCGAATTCTGCCGTACGGAAGGGCGCCGCCACTTTATTTTTAACTACCCGCACGCGCGTGCGGTTGCCGATAATCTCCGCGCCTAACTTGATCGATTGGATGCGGCGCACGTCCAGGCGCACGGAAGCGTAGAACTTCAACGCCATGCCGCCGGTGGTGGTCTCCGGGTTGCCAAACATTACCCCGATTTTCTGGCGCAGCTGGTTGGTAAAAATAACCGCGGTGTTGGTCTGTTTAATCGCTCCGGACAACTTGCGCAGCGCCTGAGACATCAAGCGCGCCTGCATGCCCATCGGCGAGTCACCCATATCGCCTTCGATCTCAGCCCTCGGCACCAGCGCCGCTACAGAGTCGATCACGATAACATCGATGGCGCCAGAACGGACCAACGTCTCGGTAATCTCCAGTGCTTGCTCGCCCATGTCCGGTTGGGAGATGAGCAGGCTTTCCACGTCCACGCCGCACCTGGACGCATAGGAAGGATCAAGGGCGTGCTCCATGTCGATGAAGGCACAGGTTCCACCCATTCTCTGCGCCTCTGCCACGATGTGCTGGCAAATAGTGGTCTTACCTGAAGACTCTGGGCCGTAAATCTCGGTAATCCGGCCCTTGGGTACGCCTCCGACCCCCAGCGCGATATCCAGGGAGAGCGAGCCGGTGGGGATGACGTCGACGAGCATCTGTTGGGATTCGCCTAAGCGCATAATAGCGCCGTCGCCATATCGCTTGGTGATATCGCCCAACGCTTTCTCCAGAGCGATCAGGCGAGCATCATTATTTTCATCGGAAGACTTTCTGGGACTCATAGTTCTTTACTCCTGCGACGAGTGTCATAAGAATAGGCGCTTTATTATAAACGATCTGGCCGCGCTGCAGGCCTAAGCCCTGCGGCGCGCAGGCACCAGCCCGTTTCCAGTTCTCCCCTAGTGTAGCACAAATGTTCGGAGTGTCAAGGGTTGGGCGGTTGAAAATCCTCTCCCGGTGCAACGGGAGGGTCGAGGCTAAAACCGCGCTGCCCGCGAAAGGTAAAAGTGCTGACCAGACCCGGCTTTACCTCAATTTTCTGAGTGATGTTTTTCCCCCAAAATTTAATCTCAATTTCATATCTACCTTCGGGTAGATCACTGATCACCATGTTTTCCCGGTAATAAGCGTCGCTTTTCACGGCGCCCCCGCCGTAAGTGTAGGCGATCCAGGCCTGGCCAGTATCCACAGACCTTACTGTAACCAGGTGGCTCTCCAGCAGCACGCCGGCATTGTTCATGACCCGCCCCGAGACCACTCCCCAACCTTGCGGAGGGACGAGCCACAGCTCGGGGTTGCGGGTGGAGAAAAATTCATCCCTGGCCAGCCGGACCTCAAAGTGCAGGTGCGGTCCGGTGGCTTTTCCGGTCTGGCCGCTTATCCCGATCACTTCACCCGTTTCGACCTGCTGTCCTTTTACTACGTCCAGGCGGTTGAGGTGGGCATACACGGTGTAGAGCTTCTCGCCCTGGTAGCCAAAGTCATGGCGAATCAACACCGCCAGGCCATAAGGATCGGCTGGATCGTAATAACCGTTATACAGTCCGTAGCCCGCCCAGGTCACTACCCCAGATGCGGCTGCCAGCACGGGCGTGCCGAGAGGTGCCTGGAGGTCTACCCCGCTGTGAACGATATCCTCAAAAAAGACGCCGCCATAGCGGTAGTCTGCGAGCGGCCAGTTGATCTCGTTGGCGGCGATGGGCCGCGAGAAATAGAAGTGATCGTATGGCGACAGCGCCCAGGGGATCGGGTAGAGCGCTGGGCGCAAGGCCGAAACCGGCGCCGGCCCCGGAGTTGGAAAGGTAATCCTGAGCGGTTCTTGTGCCGGCTTTTGCATTTGCATAACGGGCATTACCGGCGCAGCGATCTGCTCCCGGTCGAACGCCACGAGCGCGGTAGGAAGTGGAGAGATGTCGTTTTCTGATCTAAGCTCTCGACCCTGGGATTCTCGCGAAGCGCGCTCGCCGGTCGGGGAGGAAGCATTTGAAGAGGCTGGAAGATAACTCAACCCTACTGCCATCAGGATCAGGATCAGGTCGAGCAATAACAGGGATAACTTCGAGAGGCGGAATGATTTTCTCATGGACTCGGCGTGATAGGTGAGGTCTGCGCGGGGCTGAGCGGGGTCAAAGTAGGTATCGAAGTCGCCGTGAGAGTCGGTGTAGGCGTACGGTACCAGCGTGGCGTGGGCGTAGCTGTCTGCGTGGGCGGCGGGACTATCGTGGGCGTAACCAGAGCTTCTGCGGGATACAGTTCTAACATGGCTGAGCGCCAATCTTGCCTGCCCGAGTGCACGAACTCATTGAAGCGGGTGGCTGGGAACAGAGACTGCCAATTAGGCAGCGCTGGCAGGCGTTCCCAACCATACGCGCTGGCCAGAGCCGTAAAATCAATCCAGTATCCAACCGGCATGTTTTCATGCGGGATGCCGCCCTGTTCATAAGAAACCTGGTCGCCGCTGTATCTGGCGTTTAGATCCCATGGGTAGGCCGGCAATGGTTTACCCTGTGAGCCATCCTGGAAACGCGCCTTCAGATAAACCCGCCAGTAGGTTTCAAATCCGAATTTTTCAGGAACGACGACCATCCAACCGGCGTTAATCGGCAGAGGCGTTATGGTGAATGCCCGGCCGGTATACAACCAGTCGTTGCCCAATCCGGGCGCCAGCGGCGCAGTCAAGGGGACGTAGGCGTTTTCAAGGGTAGCCAACAAATCCCAGCCGGCCTCCTCGGCGACCCGCTCCCGCAGCGCTAGGAACGAATCATCTACCATATCGTGCAGTTGGGGATAGGGCGCGGCGACGTCCACCAGGGGTACCAGGTGGTGGCGGTTCCCGGGAATATCTGGCTCCGGGGTGAGTTCCGGGAACCAGAGCGGCGTGGGGGAAACCCTGGCAGTTTGTTCCAGTCCCTCAGGTAGCACCGCTGACGGCGCCGCTCTCAGCCATGCCAACCCTTGGACATCTCCGGGTAAGATAATGGGTGGCAAGACCAAAAGAGAGTCCTGCGCGGTATAGCCAGACAGAAGGGTTTGGTTTGGTGTTTTGAGGGTGCTGAGCAGCGTGCTGCCATCGGGACTCCAGACCGGCCGGTCGCCACTGCCGGCATAATGCCTTTCTCCATCTTCGCGCTGAATCCAGATACTTCGGATGCCATCCTGTGTGGACGCCCAGCTCAGTGCACTTCCATCCGGTGACCAGGCCGGGTTCGTTTCCATGGAACGCGGGCTTTGGCTCAGGTTGGTGAAGCGTTCTTCATCACCTTTATCCAGATCTGCAATCCAGATTTCGGTTTCGCCGCTGCGGGTCGATACAAAAGCCACCTGCCGGCCTCTTGGAGACCACGCCGGGCGGAAATCGGCTGCCGGATGCTTGCTCAGATTGATTGGCGCCAGTGCTCCTTTGACATCCCGGATGATAATCTCGAGGTTCCCTTCGACATAAGATTCATAGACAACATATTGTCCATCTGGAGAGAGAGACGGCGCTGCGTCATATTCGGCAGTTTGGGTCATACGGGTTGTGTCACCATCGTCGATATCCAGCACGTACAGGTCCCATTGACCGTCTCGGTTAGAGGCAAAGGCAACCTGGCTGCCAGCCACACTGGTTGAGGGTGTAATGTCATCCCAAGGGCCGCTTGTCAGGCGGGTGAGCGGCAAGTTGGAGGGCTGGAAGGCGAACAGGTGGCTGTAACTTCCTTCGCTCAAGGAGAGGATTATCATCCCCTGGTTTATTGGGCTGCCTGAAATTTCTGGTTGGTCGAGCGAAGCAGTCGTGGGGCTGTCTGTCTCAGTAGATTTGGGTGCTGGGAGAGTTCGGGTCTCGGTAGGCGTCGGGGGTATTTCGGTGCGAGCGGCCGGATGCGCGCCCGGATTCGACGATGCCTGGGCAAGGGGCATATTTACCTTCGCCCGCCCGAAAGGAAATGCTATGAAACCGGAAGCAATCAAGATGACGGCAAACACGCTCCCAAGGAGGCCTGGCGCATAGCGCAGTCGCCGAGGATCGCGTCTCTCATGGCGCGGCTCGCCATCATTGTGCTCTGTAATATTGGGAAGTAGACCCATGCTTTGTTAGATGTAGTTGCCTTGTATAAATGATCCGAAAATCATTCTAGCATGGGCAAATTTTGGCGTCAATTAAACCTGACCCACCCCATCAATATTGTTAGCTTTGATCTATTCCTCAATCCTGAACGTGGTCTCTGCCTGGTCTACCACCGTGCTTTTGGTTGGCAGGGGGAGGAGCGGTTGCTCTCTGGATCGATTGGCTGCGTCTTCATCCTTCTCTTCTTCGGCCTCTGCGTAATATACTTTTGAGGATACGGTATATTCCGCGCCCAGCCTTGGCGAACGCAGGTGGATGGTAAATTCCATTTTGGGATCGCCGGTCTCAATAATGGAAATGCTGGCCACCTCCTCACCCTGATCGTCCCGGATGCTGATTTCCCCATTCGGTCGCTTTTGAAAGGGCGTTACCTCCAGGTTAATCCGTACCCGACGCCCGTCCGGCCACGGATCGGCGCGCAGCTCTCGGATGCGCACCTCTTCAGGCGGCAGAGGGATATCATCTGGGTCATGAAAATAAATATTCATAATAATTTACTCAAATGATTATAATCTTAATTATGAGCTGCCATGCTTATTGCTTATCGCTCACTGCTTACTGCTCACTGATTACTTTTTACTGATCACCCTTCCATAAGGAGTCCCTGCCATGCCCTCTCGTTTTGAAACCCTCGCCATCCACGCCGGACAGCCGCCCGACCCTACTACCGGGGCCGTGATGACGCCGATCTACCAGACCTCGACATATGTTCAGCAGGCCGTCGGGCAGCATCAGGGTTACGAATACTCGCGGACCGGCAATCCGACGCGCACCGCCCTGGAATCCTGCGTCGCCGCCCTGGAAGGATCGCAGTATGCCCTGGCTTTTGCCTCCGGCATGGCTGCAACCGACATGGTTTTGCGGCTGCTCTCCCCCGGAGATCACATCCTGGCTGGCAATGATGTCTATGGCGGGACTTTCCGGTTGTTCGAAAGCGAATTCAAGCGTTATGGGCTGGACTTTACTTATGTGGACACCACCGACCTTTCTCAAGTGAGTGCAGGCTTGCGTCCGGAGACGCGCCTGGTCTGGTTGGAGTCACCTACGAATCCATTTCTCAGCGTCACCGATATCCAAGCCGTCGCCGTGATTCTGAAGGATCACCGCACCCGGCATGCCAGATCGGAAGCGGATTTTCCATACCTGACCGTAGATAATACCTTCGCCACGCCCTATTTGCAACGGCCACTTGAGCTGGGCGCCGATATTGTCGTTCATTCCACGACCAAGTATTTGGGAGGGCATTCCGATGTGGTCGGCGGCGTTCTGGCCACCCGCCATGCCAGAGTACACGAGCAGCTGGCTTTCCTTCAGAATGCGGTCGGCGCTGTGCCGGGCCCCATGGACTGCTTCTTAGTACTGCGGGGAATAAAAACCCTTCCCGTTCGCATGGACCGCCATGCAGTTAACGCCGCCGCCCTGGCGGACTTCCTGTCCAATCATCCCAAGGTGGAGCAGGTTTTTTACCCGTTCCTGCATTCTCACCCTCAGGCTGAGATCGCCCAGCGCCAGATGCTCAACGGAGGTGGGATGGTTTCCTTTGTCGTTAAACGAGGCGGTGAAGCGGCTCGCCGGGTGGTCGAGAGCACCCGGGTGTTTGCATTGGCGGAATCCCTGGGTGGCGTGGAATCGCTCATCGAAGTGCCGGCGGTCATGACGCATGCTTCCACGGCCGGCTCTCAGTTAGCGGTGGATCCCGCCCTGATCCGCCTCTCCGTCGGCCTGGAGCATGTAGGCGACCTTTTGGAGGATTTGGAGCGGGCATTAAAAAACATTTGATGAGGAGAAACTACTCATTAAATAAGTAGGTTGGCTCCTCGTAATACCGCACGCTCTTAGTTTCCAACTTCTTCTGCAGCCACTCCTGCAACTTGTTATCCTTCTCCTCGAGAGACTTCTCTGCGGCCAACTCCTCCAGGGGATAATTGACATGCAGCGCCCGTGGGGAAATCGTGAAGCGAGTGCTGCCCGCTGGAAGCAACGTGCCTTTCCCCACCAGGTAGAGCACTTCCTCGATTCTAAAATTTGGCATGACAACCAGGCCTGTCAGGTTGGGGTAGAGATCATTGAGCTTCTCCATGTCAACGAGGTTTGTGCGGTCCGTCTTAGCTCTTTCCTTATATTGATCACAAATGGCACGCAGAAGCTTTACCCGAGTTCTCAAATCGGTTGACGGCGGGTGAGCTACGTAGGTTTCACCAGCCGGGAGGCGGATAATCGCCAGAGCTTGCCGGTTGATCAAGTCCTGCTGCGCATGGTCAAGATCCCGGCGAATTAATGCCAGGTGAGGGATCTTCTCGACACGCGCCATCAATGCTTCCGTCTCCCAATCCCACAGCACGTGATTCCAGGGATTAAGCTTCAGCCCGGGATCATCGGGTTCGACGATTTGCGCCAGGATATGAGATATCTCCAGCATTTGCAGCGCCAGTACCCGGTGGGCGCCATCTAGCACCATATAGCGCCCGGTGCGGTCGCGCAGGGGCGTAATGATCGGGGGATTACGCAATACCCCGCTCGTTTTCAGCTTATCAAGAAGTGGCAGCGTGCGCTGACGGTCGTGCTCCTCATGCAGAAGCAGCTTGTCGATTCGCAGGATGGCAAGGAGGGGCAGGTTGCGGATCATCAGCGAGATCAGATTTCCTGCGAAATAAAATCCAGCACGTCGATTTTGGTCAAAATGCCAATGGGGCGATCACCTTCGGTTACGACGATCACGTGTCCGTTGACGATGTCCGGCAACACCTCTTCCAAACTGGTATAGGCCGGATAGGTGGCCTCTGCGGGCTGGATGATCACTTCGATTGTCTCTTCGGGAGTATGCTGGTGATCCGTTTCTAACATATGTTTAAGCAGGTCCACCTCCGTAACCAGGCCGGCCAGCGAGCCGTCCGGGTTCACCACTGGCACCTGGGAGATGTCGTGTTCTTTGAGCAGCGCAATTACATTCGTGATGGAATCGCTAGATGAGGCTGTAATCAATCCTGCGAATGTCTTGGTTGCCAGGATCTCGTTGAGCGAGACCTCCTCCCACTCGGCCTCCAGGAAACCGTTCTCGCGCATCCACTTGTCGTCATAAAACTTTGAGAGATATCGCGAGCCGGTATCCGGAAGGATGACAACCACCATCCTGTCTGCTGAGAGGTTCTGGGCGTAGCGCACCGCCGCGGCCAGCGCTGTCCCTGACGACCCGCCGGCGAATATCCCCTCCTCTCTGACCAGGCGCCGCGCCCAGATGAATGATTCTTTGTCGGTCGCCCGCAGGACTTTGTCGATGACGGTAAGATCCAGGGTTGAGGGTAAGAAGTCCTCTCCAATGCCTTCAACTTTATAGGTGGTCGGTTCGACGTCATCCGGGACGTGGCCTTCCTGCCAGGTATCGAGAAGAATAGAACCGGCCGGGTCTGCGCCGATGATTTGAATGTCGGGATTCTGTTCCTTTAGGTAGCGGCCTGCGCCGCTGATTGTTCCACCCGTTCCCATACCTATCACCACATCCGTCACCAGACCCTGGGTTTGCTCCCAGATTTCTGGTCCGGTGGTCTGGTAATGGCTGCGCGGGTTTTCCGGGTTGTGATACTGGTTCGCAAGGATGGCATTCGGCGTTTCGGAAACAATCCGCCTGGCAACGTTGTAATAGGAGCGCGGGTCTTCTGGCTGCACGGCTGTAGGCGTAATCACCACCCTGGCGCCAAAAGCACGCAGCAGCTGCACCTTCTCGTGGCTCATCTTATCCGGCATGACGAACACAGTTTTATAGCCCCGGATGGCGCTGACGATGGCTAAACCTACGCCGGTGTTGCCGGAAGTGGCTTCCACCACCGTGCCTCCCGGTTTCAATTTCCCCGTCCGCTCGGCTTCCTCAATGATGTTCACCGCAATGCGATCTTTCACGGAAGCCCCGGGGTTGAAGAATTCCAGCTTGGCATATAAGGCACAAGGCAAACCCCGCCCGATGCTGCTGAGGCGCACAAGCGGGGTTTTGCCGATTGTTTCCAGGATGTCATTGTAGACTCTTAACGAATCAGACGTTTGTAGACCAGTTGCATTCACCACTTGCCGCTCCATTTGTTTTCACGGTTAAATTTATTCGGTTTTGAGCAATCACGAGAAATGAGATCTTAACAGAGTATGGTTAAGCGTACCACGAATTACGGGGATCGTCAAAACTGAAAGCCGGAACGACGAAGGGAGACCTCTCCCTGCTTCAGGGGAGAGGCTGGCATCTCCATAAGATCTTTTCTTGCGGAGGGGTTACGAAAAAATTACATCCCCGCTATGAAACACAGGCCCACGGTTCCGGGACCGGCGTGCGTTCCTACTACCGGGCTGACTTCAGAGAACACCGTCTCCACCGGCTCCAACCTTGCGCTGGCTTCTTCCAGCAGAAATCTGGCATCTTCTTTGGCGTTAGCATGGAGCGCCGCCAGCCGGACGGGCCGGCGGTTGCCGACCCGTGCTTCGATGAGCTCAACCACACGGTTGAGCGACTTTTTTCGCGTGCGGATGCGCTCGACGGCTTCCACCTTGCCATCTCTCAGTTCCAAAATTGGTTTAATATTCAGGGCAGTCCC
>DATCIL010000447.1:0-7176 GCA_036507795.1 Anaerolineales bacterium
TCTGTTCCCCTCTTATCAAGGGGGTCGGGCCCTCTGCTCCCCCCTTATCAAGGGGGGCTGGGGGGGATTCTTCCGCCGCCCAGGGGGGATTCTTCATTAAATAAATCCAAAAATACCTCCTCTTCGTAAGCATAATGTACAGAGGAACCGAGCTTCAATCCACCCGTTCCGGGCATCATCGTTTCAGGGGGAAGCCTCTCCTCTCAACGATTAACAGCAGCAACATCAGCGGTAAAACAATACAGCCCCGCCAGGCCCCTGGTCCCCCCTCATCAAGGGAGCTAGGGTTCTGCTCCCCCCTTATCAAGGGGGGCTGGGGGGGATTCTTCCTCCCGGCAGCCCGGCTCCCTCTTAACAAGGGGTCCAGCCCCCCTGCTCCCCCCTTCCCAAGGGGTCCTGGCCCTCTGCTCCCCCCTTATCAAGGGGGGCCGGGGGGGATTCTTCGAAAGGAGGATTTGCCCATAAGAGAAGTTTGCAGCGAAAAAATCCAAGCTCACCTAAAAAATTCGAAGGAGGTACTATCATGAAAGGCTCTTTCTTTAACCGGTTTGTCCGCGTAATTCTGCTCACGGGGCTGTTGTTGGCCGGCATCGCCGGGCTCGCCCTTGGGCAGGATGACCGCCTGGCCGACCCCATCTTGCAAGGTGGTTTTAAAATCGACCTGCAAACGGTTGCCACCGGCCTTACTGCGCCCAACTGGGGAACGGTTGCCCCCGGGGATGATGGGCGATTGTTTGTCTCCGACCAGGATGGCATCCTCTGGGCGATAGATCTGTCAACCGGTGACAAAACCGTCTTCCTGGATGTCAGCGGCCGGCTGGTATCTCTCGGCGCCTTTGGCCCCGGCACCTTTGATGAACGCGGTTTTCTTGGCGTAGCCTTCCATCCAGACTACGCGGAAAATGGCTTGCTTTACACATACACATCCGAACCGGTGGATGGTCCGGCTGATTTCTCCACCATGCCTGTCAGCACATCTCCGAATCACCAGAGCGTCGTGCTTGAATGGCAGGTGCCCGATCCAGCCAATCCGGCCTCGGTTGTCGATCCAGCCAGCGCGCGTGAGCTGTTGCGTATCGACGAGCCCCAGTTCAATCACGATGGCGGCGGCCTGAATTTCGGACCAGACGGTATGCTCTACATCTCCCTGGGAGACGGTGGCAATCGCGATGATCAGGGCGTTGGACACGTTCCTGGCGGCAATGCTCAGAATCCCGGCAACATCCTGGGATCGATCCTGCGCATTGATCCCCTCGGGGATAACTCTGCCAACGGGCAGTACGGCATCCCACAGGATAACCCGTTCGTGGGTCAGCCAGGGTTTGTCGAGGAAATCTTTGCCTTCGGTTTGCGCAACCCCTTCCGCTTTTCCTTTGACAGCCAAACTGGGGACCTCTATGTCGGTGATGTCGGTCAGGATGACATAGAGGAGGTCGATGTCGTCCTCTCCGGTGGCAACTATGGCTGGAATCTCAAAGAGGGTTCCTTCTGCTTCGACCCAAATGGCGATGCTGACGGTTTCGCCTTTGAAGCAGACCCGTGTCCTGGCGTTCCTTCTGGGGTCGATCTCATCGACCCGGTTGCTGAGTACAATGTGTCCGACTCCTTGGAAGTCAACGATGATGGCCGCGCCGTGATCGGCGGTTTCGTTTATCGTGGGAGCGAAATCCCCCAACTGGTTGGGCGCTACGTTTTCGGCGATTACACCCGCTTCACCGAATCTGGAATCAGCAATGATGGGCGCCTGTTCTTCCTGAACAAAAAGAACATCGTGCGAAATACTATCAAAGAGAGCAGGATTCTGGAATTCCGGCTGGTCGGTCAGGAGGATCTGGGCATGGCAGTCCTGGGATTTGGACAGGACGCCAGCGGAGAGCTTTATGTCATGGCAAACGGGACCGGTGTACCTTTCGGTGAGACGGGAGTGGTTCTAAAGATAACTCCGGGACAATAATCCAACCCCTTTTGCCGTATTAAACACATTGCGGGCGCTCAGCGCCCGCAATGTGTTTATCCTAAAGTTTTGGTTAGTTCAGGTCTGTATAGGCCCGCAGCCTCTGCTCGCTCTTGTGGTCGCGTAGGCGGCGAAAGGCCTGCGACTCCAGTTGGCGCACCCGCTCGCGGGTGATGCCCATCTTCTTGCCGACCTCTTTCAAGGTTAGCGGCTCGCCGCTTAGCAGACCATAGCGCAGCTGCAGGACGCGCAGCTCTCTTGGCGGCAGTTCGTCCAGGATCTCACTGAGATCGTGCTGCATCAGCGTGTGAACGGTCAATTCCTCGGGATCGGGGGTATCGCTGTCCTCTACGAACTCGCCGATCGTCTCATCTTCTTCTTCGCCGACAGGCGTTTCCAGGGATAGCGGCAGTTGCGCCAGCTCGAACATCTGCTTCACTTTCTCTTCTGGCACCTCCAGCTCATCCGCCAATTCTTCGGCGCTTGGCGTCCGGCCCAGTTCTTGTTGCAGCCTGTGCTGCGTTCGCAGCAACCGGTTGATCTGGTCGCCCATGTGAACCGGCAGGCGGATGGTGCGACTCTGGTCGGCCAGGGCGCGTGTGATCGCCTGGCGGATCCACCAGGTGGCGTACGTGCTGAACTTGAAGCCGCGCTTGTGATCGTATTTCTTGGCCGCCCGCATCAGGCCGATATTGCCTTCCTGAACAAGGTCCAGGAAGGGCAATCCGCGACCGAGGTATTTGCGCGCTACGCTCAGAACCAGACGGGTGTTCGCCCGGATGAGATGCTCTCGCGCTGCCCAGCCGTCTTCAATCAGGCGGCGCAGCTCCTGCAGTCGCTTCTGGCCGACGTTGCCGCTGGCGAGTTCTTGCTGGGCGAGATGCCCCAGTTCGATTCGCTGGGAAAGCTCTTTCTCTTCTCCCGCGGAGAGCAGCGGCACGTGAGCCGCTTCGGCCATATATAGGCGTACCATATCATTGGTCTCGATGTCTTCCAAGGAAGCGCCGGCTAACTGCCGCGGCGACATTTCCTCCTCGAGGTCCTCCTCATCCAGCGCAGGCTTTTCAGCGGCTTCCTCCTCTTCCAAATAAGAGATGCCGGCGTCAGAAATCGCCTCCAGGATCTCTTCGAGCAGGTGCTCGTCTGCCTCGGCTTCCGGAACGAATTCCAAAACATCGTCATGGGTCAGGAAACCTTGCTGCTGACCGTATTCAATCAAAAGTTCGATTCCGAACTTTTCCATATCCTTTTCCTCAATTGAATTTACTAACATATTATCCATTACCTTCATTTCCTCACTTTATAGACGCTGTGAGACGCGTAAAAATTTCGTGTCGACTAAACTCTCGTTTGCGGCAACGACATTGGGGGGCAAATACTATATTATACCCAAAATACGTTAAATAATATTATAATTCTATTAAAAAAATATAAATATGCCTCTGCGCATAGGCCTATAAAATAAATACCCCTCCTCAAGTCCTCAACTTTCAATCTTCAATTTTCAATCTTCAACCCCCTGGGCATAGGCATAACACCCTGCCCGGGAAGGATGGTCCTCCACGAGTGTATCTCCATCGACATTGCGGAGCAGCCAAAGGACTACCAAATCTCCACCAGCGGCGAAAATATAGAACAGGCCAAAAGTGGTAAACCAGGCTGACCCGCTCGCGATCCCAATCAGGTAGGGCATTAATCCCAAAATCAAGGCTGGCATAATCGCGCCGGCGCGGTAAGCGCCGGCTTGCACCGGGACTTTCAGGTGGGCATAAGGCGCCAGGCTCTTCCATTGAAACCCAAAGTGGATGTCTCTGAGCGTTTTCCTACCCGCCACCGCCCACGTAGCCCCGTGAATGAACTCGTGAAGGGGTATACCGAGCACCAGTGTGGGGAGCAGGCTTTCCCAGCGCAGAAAGTTGCTCAAACCGCTAAAAAAATTTTCCGCTCCCCAGATCAGAATATGACCTGTTGTCAGCAGAGCGGTCAGGGGTCCGACGATGACCAGCATAGCGCCGTATGCGCTCGGGATCGGAATGGAAAGATCTTGAACTTCATTCTCACCACTTTTGTCCAATTCACTTCTCCCATAAGCGGAGCGACAAGCGTAGCGACGCTACCCAAACGATCATTCATGCCTAAAATACAAGCCGAATCAGAGCAGCGATCTGCGTGATCGCGCTCAATAAATTTTCCAGGGTTAGCCAGAAAGGCGTTGCAACCATGATGCCCATGCTGATGAGCATCATCAGGATGAGCCCCGAGAGCAAATCCCTCTTCTGGTTGGGGCTCATCGCTTTTTGGATCCGGTTTTCGCTTGGGGCATCGATTCTGCTTTCCATGAGCATGGTCAGGACGAACCACAGCACGATGGTCAGCAGCGAGAGCAGGTGCGCCCATTCCAGCTGGTAAGCCAGGACGGCGCCGGCAAAGGCCAGCGGTAGCGCCCCTGCCAGCTGCAACAATCTTTGTGCCAGGCTTTCATCCGCCGAAGAAAAGAGTTTGCGGACAAATTTTCCACCGTCGGAAAGATTGCCCATCGGCAGCAGGTTGAGCAAACAAACCAGCGCGTTGAAGTTGGATAAGCTTAGCCAGTAACTCCGGTATGGTGCGGGCGCCAATAAGTAAACAATCAGGGCAGCCAGCGCCACCATCAGGCTGAAGAACGGTCCGGCCAGGTGGATAACCGAGTTTGCGTAGTGGTCGAGCGAGCGGCGCTCTTGCAGCGGTGTTTTGGTCCATGCTCCCAGGGCATTGAATCCCACTTCCCAGTCAATCCCAAACCTGGCGATAGCCAGCACGTGTCCCATCTCGTGGAAAGCCAGGCTCAACGTGATCAACACCGCAGTTTCCCAGCTGCGGAAGATGTAAGCGATCACTCCGGCAAAAGCTAATGCCGAGATCAGCCCGCGCAGCTCTCGCCGCCATCTCTGTTTGAGCGAATGATGATCAAACTTCCCTCTATTCAAAACCCAACCCTTCCAGCTAATCTCCTTCCGCGACCTTTAACACCAGTACAGTCGCATCATCTTCCAGTGGATTGTCGCCAATAAACTCCTCGACTCTGCGGCGCACCATTCCCACCAGATCCCTGGCCGGCAGCCAGCTCTTCTGTTGGATCACCTCTGCCAGGCGTTCCTTTCCAAACATCTCTCTGTTGCCGTTAAAGGCTTCGGTGATCCCATCCGTGTACAGGACGCAGATGTCCCCAGGCGCCAGGTTGACCCGCTCAGTCTTGTACTCGAAATCCTCGACGAGTCCGATTGCCGGTCCCGTTGGTTCTAGCCAAATGGGCGAGTTCACTTGTCCACCTTGCTGCCGGAGGAGAATAGGAGGGTTGTGACCGGCGTTGCAGTAGGTCAGGGCGCGCGTCTTGGGATCAAATGCTGCCAGGAACAGGGTCACAAAGGTTGTGAAGCGAATATTATGGCGGAAGAGATGGTGGATTTGCTGGACAACTTGGGTGGGCCCGTCGCTCGCCGGCGCCAGCGTGCGCAGCAAAGTTTGCACGCTCGCCATATGAAGGCTGGCTGACATGCCGTGCCCGGCGACATCCGCCAGCGCCAGGCCAAACGCCCCGTCGCCAAACTGCAGAAAGTCAAAATAATCACCGCCAACAATCTGCGCTGGCCGGATGAACGCTCCCACTTCGATGCCGGGGATATCCGGCGCGTGCTGCGGGAGCAGGGTCCGTTGGACGCTCTGGGCCAGCTCCAGTTCGTACTCCAATTGGCGCCGCTCCTGTTCGGAAAAGTGATCGATGCACACGCTGGCGGTGTAATCCATTTCCAGGTGGTCCGTGTCGACGTATCCGTGACACACCTCGCATAAACCCAGGGTATGCGCATCGGCCTTCTCAATTGCGGAATCGATGACCTTAACGCGTTCAAGGATTGCCCGCTCGTCGGCGCCCGCCATACGTGCTTCCCTCTGCTGCTCAGGTGCCGTAGCAATCCACCTCGTCAGGTTGCTGCGCGCTTCCACAAGAGATTTGCGAAATCGATCGAATATTGTTGTTTCCATCTGGATACTCCTGATACTGAATTCGCTCCAATACATTTACCATTCAATCCAATCATTAGTTCAAAAACACATTCTCGGCTCATCTCCAGTGAGCTCTCCTCTAATTTCTGGTTACTGTCCACGGATCACTGATCACTTCTTCACTGACCACCTCCTCTCTCATTCCACCTATTTATTGCCCAATGGCGTGATCCCGCTTCCTCCGGACAGTTTTTCGGTCACTTCCGGATCCCCGTAATATTCGACCTCACTCCCGCCGCTCAAATCCGCAATTAACGATTCGGTCACCCATACCCTGGCGCTGCCCCCACCGCTCATTTGTACGGTGGCCGTCTGGCTGAGCAGGTCCGGCGCGTCGTAGTCGCTGGCGCCGCTCAGCTCGATGATCTGCTCGCTCGCCTGGCCGCCGATCAGGGCGTTCCCGCCGCCGCTGTTATCCAGAATCAAGGTTTCTGCCTCGAGGTCGGCGATCATCGCTTCGGAGCCGCCGCTTAAATTAAGGGCCAGGCTGCTCGTCTCGATCTGTTCCGCCTGCAAACGCCCACCGCCGGAGACCTCCACTACCACCTGACCGGAGGCCACCACCCCCTCGAAATCCCCACGGCTGCCCCCGCTGAGGTTCACTTCCAGATCATCGGCCCGTAGGTTCCTGGTTTCCAACCTTCCCCCGCCCGACACATCCAGCCCCTCAATTGACTGTACGGTGACAAATACCTGAACAGGTTGGGAAGGCCGGTAGCTGGTTTCCAGGAAGCTGTCTTGAAACTCGATCACCAGTTCATCCCCGGCAACCACGCTGGTGATCTCTGGCAGCAGGTTGTCATCAGCCTGGATCTCCAGTGCCTCGGCGCTGCCTTGCGCCACGACCAGCTGCATGCCGCAGCATACGCTCACCTGGTCGAAGCCGCTCACCTGGCGCGTCTCCGTGATGGTGTTGCCCGAGCCGCGCATGATCCGTGCGCTGCAGCTCGTCACGAGCAGAACCATAAGCAGGATCTGAATAAGGGGATATTTCTTCATAAATGTGTCTCGTGCGTAGCTGGTTAAAGGCGGATTTTCGCGATCTGTGCACATCGCGCCCCAATTGTACTGCAAATCTCTTCTCAACTCTCCTTATCAAGGGGCACGGCCCTCTGCTCCCCCCTTATCAAGGGGTGCCAGGGGCTCCCCCCTTATCAAGGGGGCCAGGGTTCTGCTCCCCC
>DATCIL010000448.1:0-1862 GCA_036507795.1 Anaerolineales bacterium
GAGTTTTTAAAATTTATTTTCTCTGCGCCTCGGTGTCTCTGTGGTTAAATTCTTGCCCAACATGCAAGAACTTGATTGCCAAGCTACTAATTGTCGTCCGTCAGGACATCGTGCACCGGCCTAACAGAATAACCGTCAGGACATCGTGCACAGAACCTTAACAACCGAACCATCAAGACATCGTGCAAAAAGTACGAATTGGGTGTACACCTGTGAGTAACCAAGAAAGGCAGGTGTACGATGGGTGTAGATTGGGAAACCAAACGTCAAGATGCGCTGTACTTGCTGGAAAGCGGCGAAAAGCTGGGAGCGATTGGCCAAAAACTGGGATGTAGTCGCCGTTGGGTGTACAAGTGGCGAGGGCGTTATCAGCAAGAAGGCTGGGCTGGGTTAGAAAGCCGTTCTCGTGCGCCGCAGACCCAGCCTACCGCCCTTGAGCCAGAAGTCAAACAGGCGATCCGGGCCGCCCGGCGGGAGTTGGAGTTGGAAGCTCAAGAGCCAGAGCGGTTGAGTTACATCGGGGCTGGGGCGGTACGGGGGCGTTTACAAGAAAAAAGGGTGCCGACCTTGCCCAGTGAGAGCAGTATTGAGCGCGAAATTCGTCGGGCCGGGCTGAGCCGCCCGCGTCCGTCGGGTCAGGCCGAGGTGAATTATCCTCATCTGCAACCAGTCCAGGCTCACCAACTGCTGCAGGTGGATATTTATCCGCGTCTGATGAAGGGCGGGCAAAACGTGGCTTGTTTTAACGCGATTGATGTCGTTTCCCGCTACCCAACCGGCTGGCAATCATTCACTAAAAGCGCCAAAGATGCGGCTGGGTTTCTAGTCCACGTCTGGCAAGAGTTGGGTATCCCGCACTACACTCAGGTGGACAACGAGGGCTGTTTCAGCGGTGGCTTCACCCACCCCTATGTCTTAGGACGGGTGGTGCGGTTGGCTCTGGGGGTGGGAACCGAACTGGTCTTTTCGCCCTTCTACCATCCCGAAAGCAACGGCACGGTCGAGCGGTTCCATCAGGACTATGGCGATAACACCTGGGCTAAGACCCAATTCACCGCTCTGGACATGATCCACCACTTTTCCCAGCGGTTTTTCCAGAATTATCGCCACAGCCTCCATCATTCGGCCCTCAAGGGACATTCGCCGGCCCAACTCCATCTGGCTCAACTGTTTCGTAAGCTGGCAGCTAATTTCCAAATCCCCGACCCGCTACCTCTCACAACCGGGCGGGTTCATTTCATCCGCCGGGTCGATGCCAACCGCCAGATCAAAGTCTTGAACGTCGCTTGGGAGGTGCCGCCAGCTAAACCCAATCAAGGCGTGTGGGCCACCCTGGAACTCACCCCCCAACAAGCCCGGCTGCTCGTTTATGATACTGCTCCTGATGCACCCATCAGAAAACGGTTGGCGAGCCACCCCTTCCCCCTCAAGGAGAAGGTGCTTGCGCCCAACTCAACGGCCCGCAAACAAGAACCCGGTCGCGTCTTCGACTGGCTTGTTTCAGCTTACTCCACTTTTCGTGCTTTGTGCACGATGTCTTGAAGGTTGTTCGGTTGTTAAGGTCCTACGTTTGTGCACGATGTCTTGAAGGTTGACACATACCAGATACCACCGGCCCGGCTTTCGGTGCGGAGTAAAAACTGGTTGACCAGCAGATCCGCCGTCCGGGTGGAGATGCCTTCGGTTTTTTCTGCCCCCCGATAGACGCTGCCCCGTGTTCCCGCCTCGGTGATGAGCTTGTGCTCAAACCAATCACGCAGATCAATTTCCGCCTCGCCGGTTTCGGCCAAAACTCTGGCAATGGCCTGTTCATAAAATCCGGCCAGAGCCGTATCCACGTCGCCGAGTTCCTGCAAATCTTG
>DATCIL010000449.1:0-5118 GCA_036507795.1 Anaerolineales bacterium
AATTGGGCGAAGGCGATGCCGGCGAAGTGTTCCTGGTCGAGTCTCTCCTGGAAGGAAGTCCGGCGATCCTCAAGCGGCCGCGTCAGAGCGCCCTGTCAAACGAAGTTCTGCGCCAGGCCTCGCAAATCCGCAGCGAAGGCAGAGTTCTGAAAAGCCTGGAGGGTATTACACTTTCCTCTCCACTCCATACTCCTGCCTTGTTGGATCAAAGCCCGCTTGAGGCGGATTTTGGCCAGAACCTTTTTATTGTTGTCGAAGTGGCTGCCGGGGTCGATCTGAAATCGATGACCCGCATTGCTCAGTTTGACCATCTCCAGTCAGATGCTAACGTCAGTGAGATGCATCGCCCTTTTATTGAAAGGCTGGCTGCGCGTAGATCGATCCCTGAACCCGTTTTGTTGCGTATTCTCTCGGGTTTGGTTGAGCTGCTGGAAAGAATTCATTTCACTGAGCTTACCAGTGATGGAGGACAATTCTTCGGTGTCATCTGGAATGACATCAAGCCGGAGCATCTCTATTGGGATGCAGTACACTCCCGGCTGACAGTTATTGACTGGGGAAATAGCCAGTTCTTGGAAGCCGATGGCGCTACCCGGGATCGTCGGTATTCATGCAACGACGATTACTATCAGTTCGTAACAGAGATGGGTCGTTTCCTGTTTGAAACCGATCCGAAGTTACATGCCCGTCTCAGCTGGCCTGAAGAGGTCCAGCCCGGAAATGCATACTCCGAGTGTTTCAAGCCGCTAAAGGAGAAGATTGTCCGGTTTAACGCTGAGGCACTGGAGGCGCTGAAATCGCTGCGTCGCGCCGAGGTCGAGATTATCGCCACAAGCTTGCCCGAATTTAGTCAACTGGGCCTTCTCGAAGATACTCATCAACAGATCCTGGATTATGGAGAGCTCCCTGACTTTGGGATAGCCTATAAATTTAATGCTCGCCTGGCATTAAAATTGGCTGGAGAGTGCAACTTCGCGCAATTCAGAGAAATATGCGACCTGAACCGGGTCATGGATAAGGCCCAGCCAGCGAAATGGGAGATACTCGAACGGCTCGCCGGCATTGCTCTGGACAGCGACCTGATTCCAAATGATATCTGGTGCCGGGTTCTGTCAGCGGGCGCGGCGGATGAATGGCCTTCAGTCCTATGGGAGATCCTGTCTGGCCTCGATGGTAGTCAGCTGCCTCAATGGTGGGACGATATCTCCGGGCAAATCCGCCAGCTGCATCTCCAAACGGAGCCGGATTCCCTGACGCCCTATATCGCCGTTAGCCGTCATTACTTCACCCTGCAAGCGAAAATCCTTCCATCGGATAATTCGAACGAGCAGGATGATACTTCATCGGCGCAGGATAGCCAAGGCGTTTTGCAGGTATTCAATGAAGAGGTGATCAAAAAATGGAAGGATCCCCAGCCTGCCCCGCCAAACTCCGGAGTGGAGTATCGCGATATCGATCATTTAATTGATGATATCGACAGGGTTCTTCCCGGCGCTAAAGAGACTCTCGAAAGTATTTTAGTCCAACCGAAGGAGCAAGCACAAAAGGTGATCGCTGCCTGGGAGTCCGTAGATTTTGACGCCGCTCGCCGTCACTTACGCCGCTTGCTCTTATGGGATCCTCACCGCCGGCGGCTGATACAGGCCGATCGTGCCTTAGACCGGGCTTCGCGTTGGTTGATGAAAGTTCATCATGGTGCGGGGAAAAATGAGCCCTTTTATGATTTTTTGACCGAGACAGAATTGTCGGGTCGGGAATTGCGCAGTCAGGTTGGAGCTGCCACCTGGCTGGATCGGATTCTTGAAGCCTTTAAGCAGTTGCGTAAAGGAGCGAAGCCAGCCGATCTAATTCTGCAGTACCCGGAACTCAACCAGGAATTACCCTGGCTGTACGAATATCGCTCGCGAGAGACCATCGCGCTGCCGCATTCAGCGCCGCTCGATCCGGATTATGAACCAAATTCCCATAGATTGCAGAATACTGTCGACGGTCTGAAGGAAGGTTATTTAGGTCGCAATAGGGATCTCTGGCTTCTGGAACCGCTGGACAATTGGATACCTGAAGCGCGCGGTTCGTCTGCCCGGGTGTTTTCGGTTCAAATAAAAGATGGAGCCGGTCTGGAGCCTACCTATGCTCTTAAGTTGATGCGGCCGGATCGGATAGAGTACTCTCTCCCCCTGTTTCGTGAAGAAGTTCAGATCTTGACAGTGCTCCATGATATTCCCGGTGTCACACCGATGCTGGAGTGTGGATTTATCAAGTTTCAAGACGGTTCTTCTCTTCCTGAGGAAGGCTCCTCTGCCCCGGTCGAGGAGCTACCCGGCAGCGTCATCCGATATGGTGCAGGGGAAGTCCAGAATTTTTTGGCATCCTTAGATGCCAATATTGACCGCGGATGGCTGCCTTACCTCATTTTACAGAGAAGGGACCACGCACAAAATTTGATGGTGTACTGTGATATCGGGTATACTCGCGGTTGGTTTTTGCCGCTCAGGCAGGCTCTTTTCCTGGCAATAAAGATTTGTGATGTCCTTGAGGTTGTTCATGCTCGAAATATCGTCTACCGCGATCACAAAATTCTGCATTACTATTGGGATAGCAATGCTCAACAGGTTGTCATGATCGATTGGAATATTTCCCAACGTCATCCCCAGGGGCTGTCTGATACCGAGAGGCAGTTTGACATAGTTCAGTTCGGCGCCCGCGCCCTTCACCACATTCTTGCAGGCCGCCCGGCGCCGGGCGCTCTGCCGCTCGGTCCTAACCGGCCGGAAGAGATTGAACAGGCGTCAGACAGTTACGCGGTGCAGTGGACTTACGACGATGAGCGCCTCCCTGCCCGCATTAAAGAGATCCTGGAAGGAGTTCTTAATCAGGGCTATACGAAATTCAAGAGTTTGCGCCAGGATCTGATGAACGTCTACCAGCAGTTCCCCGATGCCTGACAACCATCTAAGATAAGAAACGTCGAAGACAGCCAATATGAGAGAATTTGATCAATTAATCGAAGATATCGACCGCCTATCAGTCCAGGAAACCGCCAGCCTGGCCGATCTCCGCAGTGCGTTGCTGGAAATCGAAGAGGTGATTGACTCCGAAGATTATTTGACCCTTTCTCTCGACGAGCGCAATCGGTTGCAGACCGCTCGTCGTGACCTGATGGCACTCATCGAGCGCGAGAAAGAAGCCCTGGATTCAAGGCCGGATGCCAAGGATGCTGCCTTCGCTCAACAGGCCTCTGATGGTCAAGATGCCCGCTCTTCCTCCCCATCGGCAGAAGCTCAGCGCCACCATCCCATGGCCGAGCAGCAGATGGAGTCTGCCGAAAAGCTCTTCTATAGCGGCAGGTACGCCGACGCCATCCAGCTCTTTGATCGTGTCCTTCAGTTAGAGCCAAATTGGGAGCGCGCCCGCCAGCATCGCACCGAGGCCGAGAATTATTTACGTACTGGATATATCCCGGCTGTTGCCTTACCTGCTGATGCCGCCTCCGCATTTGGCAAAGCCCAATCGGCTGCTCGAGTTGGACGGCATGGTGATGCGCTGGCGCTTGTCGAAAAAGCGCAATCGATATTACGCGATCTCGGCATCCCTCGCTGGCAAGAAGGTCAGGAGTTTGCCCAAAAACTTCAGGAGAACATCGACGCGGAAGTTGTCTATGAAGAGGGTTTGCACCACTTCGCCCAGGGTAAGATTGATGAAGCCATCGACAAGGTTGAATCTGCCTCCCGCGCCACCGGCTTGCCTAAATATGCTGACAAAGCTCAGGATTTTCGCCAGGTAAAGGAAACCGTCCGCAAGATCAATGAGATCACCAGCCAGACGGTCATCGAGCCATCCCTGGCTTCACAGATAAAAGCGGATCTGGATAACCTTGTGGCCGAATTCGGCGACAACCCAACCTTTTCACAATTAAGGCAGCGCTTCAAGGAAATTATCCCACGTGTGGTCGAGCCATTAATCGAGCAAACTCGAGGTTTGAAGAACCAGGCAGAAAGAGCCTCCACCCTGGAAGAAGCCCTCTACCTGGCAAGACAGACAAAAAACCAGCTCGATCAGATTCGAAATCTGGAAGGTGTGGACGCAAACCTCGATCGCTTACAGGCCGAAGTCGAAAAACTTTTGCGAGACCTTCAGAGATTCGATAGTGAGGTGCAGATGGCCCAGCGGGCCTACGAAAACCGCCCGGCTTGGCCCGCCGAGGCTGCTCGCATCAGCGCCGAGGTGCGGGAGCGGTACCCCACGGATCCGGGAGTCAGCCGGCTGAATAATTCTCTGCGCCGTTACCGCTGGACCTTGCTGGGCATCCGCGGCGGTGGGATTATCCTGGTCCTGTTAATCTTGTTTTTCGCCGCGCGCTGGGGTGTTGGCCGGGTGAACGCCTATTTGATCTCTTTGACGCCAACGGCAACACCGACGGCCACAGCCACGCCTACCGATACGCCCACGCCTACCGAAACGCCAACCGAGACGCCGACTCCGACCATTACGGATACTCCCACGCTCACCCCCACTCCCCTGGCCGGCATAACCCAGCGCGAAGTCTGGGCGCGCAATGGCTGCTATGAGAGCTTTACCGCCGTGGGAAGGATTCCGGCCGGCGCGACGGTGCGCTTTCTGCCCTCGGAGCGCCGCTTCGATGACTTCAACCGCGAATGCGTCCTGGTGGAATTCCAAAGGGATGGCGGTACCATAATTGGTTGGGTGGTGCTCGCCGACGTCGGCGCCGAACCTCCCCCTACTCTCACCCCCTCACCCTAAACGTAAGGTTTTCACCTAAACCGCCCAGCGCTGGTTGAGTGGGTTGCGGTCTTTGCCGAGCAGCGTATTTTGCTGCCCGTATCGAAACCAAGCGGTTCCCGGCAAAACGTAAGGTTTTCACCTAAATCGCCCAACGGGTTTCGATACGGCAAAGATCGCCTACTCAACCCAAGGGTTTCGATACTTGGCGGCCAAGACCGCCGCCAAACTCAACCAACGTTGGGCTGAACCTCAGCGCTGGTTGAGTGGCCTGCGCTCTTTGCAGGCCGTATCGAAACCAAGCGGTTTCGGGCAAAACGTAAGGTTTTCACATAAACCACCCAACGGGTTTCGATACGGCAAAGATCGCCTACTCAA
>DATCIL010000450.1:0-2630 GCA_036507795.1 Anaerolineales bacterium
CGGCTATCGGTTGGTGATTGTGCCCACCTGGTGCAAGACACCACCGGTTACGAAGGGGCGTTCAACATGGACTGGCTGAAGCCTGCCCGAGCGAGCGAGATCCTTGCCAGGATGCTAAACAACTTGAAAATCGTATACGTGCAGCATGAAAATTGGCGGTTGGCCATCGAAGTTACCGAGCATCTGCGTCATGTGCAGCCCGATGTTCACGATCATTTGCGGGATTTGGGGTTGATTCACCGGCAGAGAGGTTCTTTGCAGCAGGCGGTGGTTTACCTGGAGCGCTACTTGATGCAGGTCGGCGAGGCCGAGGATGCTGAGGTGGTCAAGAAGCGGCTTCGCATGACCGTCGAAGAACTGGCCCGCCGGAACTGACGCACCCATAGAACGAAATAAGCAGTACGAAATACGAAATACGGATTACGGACACTTGAGGGTGACATACCACGTAGCGTTGAGCGCGTGGCTGCCATATTCGAAGTAACGGCCGCCGCACATCACGCTGGATATCTCGTAAACGCCGCTGATGACATAAATTCTATTAACGCCGGTGTGAAGGGTGCAGGCGTAATTTTCAGGACCGAAGAGATACAGGCTGGCGGAGTCCCCGGTCTGGTTTTCGACGCGGACCTTATGGCGACCTTCGCTCTCGTCGTTGCATCCCTGCAGACCCGTCTCAGCAATCCGCTCCTGAAACTCTTCGGCGAAAGTGGGTTCGGAATCAAGATCGTCGTTAGACTCCGGCCCATTGGAGGCTGACGTCGTTGTCGGCTGCTGGGTAAAGGTTGGGTAGGGAGTGTGGGTCGGCAAGGGCGTCTGCGTGGGATAGAGCGTATAGGTGGGCAGCGGCGTGTAGGTTGGAGCGCCTGTTGCGGTGCGTGCGGGTGTATGCCGGGGCTGCGTTGGCAAGAGCGTGGCCGCTTGCGATGGGCTGCAGGCGATCAGCAGAAAGCCAGCGGCGACCAGGTAGACAAGTTTTGAGAGGGTTTTATCAATATCCATTCTTATTTTATACGTGACTATCTTCCTATTACAAATCTTCTTTCGCACGTGACTATCTTCCTATTACAAATAAGAAACTTATGTGGTAAAACACGGGACAGACTGTGGAAGATGTAGAGGGCTTCTGTCAGTCCCCCTGAGCCAGCGAGCGACAGGTCGCCAGCGCCAAACTTTCTTACTATATTATAGAGAAGAATTTCTTATTATGCAAGAGGCATCTACAGGATTTTGTGAACCGATCTCAGAAGAGGGCGCAGGCGAGCCTGGCTTTATTAGAAAATTCTCACTAACTTTATTGAAAAGGATTCGAGCAAAAATTGGTGTAAAATGGCAGGCACAACAGTATAGAAAAGGCAAACTTGTCGAAAGTCAAGGACGCAAAATCACGGGTCTAAGCGGCCTGGTATCTCACCAGCCGTATGATCGCCGGACTGCCTCCGCTGAAGATAACGGTCAGCAAGATCTTTAAAGGCCTCCTTTGTCTTCCGACATCAGGGAGCCTTTTCGTTATTACTCCTAATTTGGACTATTATTGTCCGGAAAAGAGGCTGACAATGCAGTTTCATCGAAAACTTTTCCTCCACGCCACGAGCGCCGTAATTCTATGCGCTGCCGCTCTCATGGCGGCTTCCTTCTTCGGCCGTTCAATGGGCCAAACTCAGGCCTTTGCCCGTGCCGCTGCACAATTCAATTCTAGAGTGTTCATTCCTGTAGTGATGAAAGGCGATGTTCAGGAAAAAAGCTCCTCTGGAAACTGGCTGGCCTACCTCAACTCGTACCGCAGCATGGCGGAGCTGCCGCCCTTGAGCGAGAACAACGGCTGGAGTCTGGGGAGCCATCACCATGCCCGCTATACTGTGAAAAATGATGTTCTGGAACACGGTGAAGATAATAGCAACCCATGGTATACGCCTGAAGGGCATGCCGCGGCGCAATCCGGCAACATTATGGCCAGCGGAAACCTGGAAGCCGGCGATGATTATGCCGTCGACGCCTGGATGCAGGCGCCGTTTCACGCCGTCGCCATCCTGGATCCTGCCCTGAAGCAGGTTGGTTTCGGCAGCTACCGGGAGGCGGACGGCGGGTTGCAGATGGGCGCCACCCTCGACGTGCTGCGCGGTTTGGGCCCTGTGCCCGCCGGGGTACAGTTCCCGGTCGCCTGGCCGGCGGATGGGACGAGCGTGCCGTTGAATCTCTATTGGGGCGAGTACCCCGATCCCCTCAGCAGCTGCCCGGGGTACGCCGCACCGAGCGGTCTGCCGGTGATTTTGCAGGTTGGTCCTGGCGACCGGATCCCAGGAATCAATTCACATTCATTCAAGCGGGGGAGCCAAAGTCTGGAAAGCTGCATTTTCAGTGAGAGCACCTACGTAAATCCCGATGCCATGGCGCAAGATCTGGGCCGCGCCGTCCTGGCCGAACGGGATGCCGTGGTGCTGATCCCACGGGAGCCTTTAACCCCCGGTGCAACCTATTCGGTTTCGATCACGGTGGATGGTCAAAACTACAGCTGGCAATTTAGCGTCGTCGGGGAGAATTAATTGGGACGCTCTACTGCGCCTGGAAGACCGTCCTGGAAACATTTATCGGGATCACCTTCGCCAGGTCGGCATACACCACCCGGCGTT
>DATCIL010000451.1:0-2167 GCA_036507795.1 Anaerolineales bacterium
TTCCTGGATGAGGATGGCCGCCATGTCCTGGCAATTCGGAAGATCCCCGGCGGGAAACAGGAGGAATACGAGTATCTGAAGGGCGGTGACCCCTTATTTCTCCAATGGAATTTCGTCAAGAATGTCTATGCCGAAGAGGAGGATGACTTTGGCGATAAATATGCCGGGCTGGTGCGGTCCGATTGGGGCGATTACTTCTTCGTTTCGGGGCCAGTTCACACCGAGAATGGGGAGTTTGTCGGCGCCATTCTCGTTGGGAAAACCTTACCATCCTTGCTGGAAGAAATGCGTAGGAAGACGCTGGCCCACATTACTTTGTATGATTTTGATGGCAGGGCAATTGCGACGACCTTCATTGACCCGCCAGCTTTAGAAAAATCTGATGCTGCTACTGTCGTGGCGCGCCAGGATGATAATGCAGTGAAAAGGAACGTGCGTGATCCCCGCGATCTAACCATTGCAAACATCGAGTACGCGGAAATCTTGGGCCCATGGGAGGCTCGCCATGACACGGATCTCGGTGTTCTTGGGGTCTCTCTGGTAAAGAACTTCTATGTAAGTCCGAGTTTGCCAACGCGCGTTCAAATTTCGATTCTGGTTGCTTTCGCTCTAATTCTCGTGGTTCTGATGGGCGTCAACCTGGCGCGCTACATTACCGGACCGCTGCTTGGGCTGGTTCAGGCGTCCACGGAAGTTGCCCATGGGAATCTCTCCATCCAGGTAGACCCAAACAGCGACGACGAGGTGGCCGTGCTGGCGGAAACCTTCAACCAGATGGTGAAAAGCCTGCAGCAGTCCAAGATGGACTTGATCGAGGCCTACGACACCACCTTGGAAGGCTGGGCAAGGGCCGTGGAATTGAGGGAGGAGGAGACCGGTAAGCACACGAACCGGGTTACGCACATGACGGTCCAACTGGCTCGTGAGATGGGAATGGATGAAGAGCAAATTCCGCATGTTCGGCGGGGCGCCACTCTGCACGACATCGGAAAAATCGGGGTTCCTGATGCCATCTTGTTGAAACCGGCGAAGCTGAATGACGACGAATGGAAGGTCATGCGCATGCACCCTGAGTACGCCTATGAGATGCTCTGGCATATTGATTTCCTGCGCCCGGCGATCGAAATCCCTTACTGCCACCATGAAAAATGGGATGGCTCCGGTTATCCAAGAGGACTCCGAGGGGAGGAAATCCCAATTGCGGCGCGCATATTTGCCGTTGTGGATGTCTGGGACGCGTTGACCTCCGACCGGCCCTATCGCAAAGCGATGCTAAGAGAGCAGGTATTGAAAATTATTCAGAAGGACAGCGGCACACACTTTGATCCGCGCGTCGTGCAGGTATTTATGGCTATGTTGAACGGATCCAATCAGGCGCCCGGTTAATTGGAAAAGGGACCGGTGAACGCTCAGGATGAGCTGGTAGATCAGGTAAAAAAGAAGCAACGGCGCCCCAGGGCGCTGGTGTTGATTTTAATCCTGTTGCTCACGCTTACCTGCCTGATATTTGCCATGCTGCCGCAGTGGCTGGCGGTCGCCAAAACCTCGACGCTGCTACCGGTAAACCTGCACTCGGTGGCGGAAGCGGATTACAGCGCCGACCAGCGGCCCTACGGGGTGCCTGCCATCAGTTTAGCCATCTTGAAAGATGTTATTCTGGATAATAACCCGTATGCCACGGATTGGGCTGACCGGCTGGCTACGGTTCATGCCATCCTGGAATCTCCGGTTCCAACCATGACCCCAGCCTTTACCACTTCTGCGGCCAGCGTTCAACCAACCACATCCGCGCTAGATGCGACCGAGATTAGCGTGCAATCGACCGAAAGGATGCCTGCCAGTATCCCGACCGGGACATCGACAGCTTCTCCAAGCCCCAGCCCAACTGTCTCACCCACTGCTGTTCTTGTCCTAAGCCCTACAGCCAAGCCAACGCGGGAGAGAAACGCAGTGCAGACGGTAAGCCCCACAGCTTCCCCATCCAAGACAGCAACATTTACACCGACCGACGAGTCAACGCCGATTGCCAGTCATACACCGATCGGGACGATCACGGCATCCCCTGCTGCTACAGCAACTTTCACCAACACGCCGACGCCAACCGCTACCCCCGCGCCTCCGCCAACGGCAACGCACACGCCGACCCTGGCATCAACTCACACACCGA
>DATCIL010000452.1:0-1109 GCA_036507795.1 Anaerolineales bacterium
TCTTATGTACCTTAAGTCCGGCGTTCGCATCGGCATAGAGCATGTTGATGTGCCTTCCCAGAACCTCCTCCGGCTGGTATCCGAAACTCTCCTGCGCGGCTTTGTTGAATTCGACGATTCTCCTGTCGCTATCGACCGCAATGATCATGTCTAAAGAGCTGTCGATAATACTTCGCGCGTAGTCCTGCGATGCCTTCAGCGCATCCTCGGCCTGTTCACGCTCGGCGATTTGTCTGTTCAATTCTCTATTGACCGCCTCCGCCTCCCGGGCCCTTAGCCACGCTATTTGAGCGAAGTGGACGGCCACGGCCAGCAGCAGCGCCATCACCAGCCCCACAGCCAGCGGCGTCTGCGCCAAGGCAACCTCGTCCCCGGGCAGGTACGGGCCGGACTGATCGACGCCGAAATAGAGGACAAACAGACCTATCGCCGCGGCCGCCCCGGCAACGAGTCCTACCCGCGGCCGCTGAAATGCGATTGCCAGGAGCCCTGTGCCGCATAAGATAAACCCCAACGCCGCGTTGTACTGCATCGGCGCAAACGCCTGAAGCAGCTCGATGACCTTGACACTCTGGGTATACGATCCGACGAGTACTATCAGCCCCATGGCAGCAGATGTTGCGCCGATAATCAGCAGCGCCAGATTCAGCCAACCGATTCTTTTCTCCTTCAACATGTGCTGTTCCCCTCTATCTCCGGCCTTGCCATTTCTCCCTCTCCGGGCAGAATTTTTCGCTTCCCATCAAATATTTGCCGCAATAGTTATGCCAATACAAAAAATTTGAACTCGGAAAAATCCATGTGAAATTTTAGTAGGTTACATTGAACAGAATTGGGCACTGTCGTCGGCTGATACCAAACTTTGTCACTTTCATATTTTTTTAGTTGAATTAAAGTGAAAAATCCTGTAGCGATCATGATTGCAAGAAATATCGGAAGGCTGCCGAGCCAGAGCCGCCATGCGAGTCATCCAGATCCCCCTCTTGCGCGACAACTACGGCTATCTGATTGCCTGCGACAGAACAAATCAGGCTGCCATAGTAGACCCGTCCGAGGCGGAGCCGGTTCTAACGCGGGTGGAGCAAGAGCAGGTGGCCCTCACGGCCATC
>DATCIL010000453.1:0-3259 GCA_036507795.1 Anaerolineales bacterium
GCCGGAGGAAAATCGAGGGTTTGCGCCACGGTCCCATCTACACACCGCCGAGCCTGGAAGGGACTACGGTGATGCCTTCCTCTCTGGGCGGCGCCAACTGGGGCGGGGGCGCCTTCGATCCCGGGCGACATCTGCTGTTCGTCAATACGCAGCACCTCCCCTCGATGCTGCAACTCGTGCCGAGCGGTAAACCGGAGGGCGGCACGGACTTCGCGCCCCTGGCAGGTCATGCAACGGATATCTCGACAAACGTTGCCTTCCCCCAGCGGGGAGCCCCGTATGGCACCCGGTTCGAGATGCTGCTTTCGCCTCTCGGGGTGCCCTGCACCGCACCGCCCTGGGGCCGGCTGAGTGCCGTGGATCTGGTGGCGGGCACGATCCGCTGGCAGGTCGCGCTCGGCTCCATCGAAAAGCTGGCGCCGATCCCCCTGCCGCTCCGCATGGGTACGCCGAACCTGGGCGGCGCCATCGTCACCGCGGGAGGACTGGTGTTCATCGGCGCGACCCTCGACAGCAAGTTCCGCGCCTTCGACGTGGATACGGGTGAACAGCTCTGGGAGGTGAGTCTCCCGGCCGGCGCCCAAGCCACGCCGATGACCTATGCGGTCAATGGCCGCCAGTACGTGGTGATTTGCGCCGCGGGTCATCCGATCCTCGGCGGTGAGCCGGGCGATTGGTTCCTGGCCTTTGCCCTGGAGCAGGATTGAGGTTCAATCCACGTGACCACGAAAGACCAGGGTGAATTATTCAGGTTTGCCGATGCGGTTCGATATCAACCCGCTATTGATGAATGGCTTGTGAATGAGCCCTGCGAACTTTTTTCAATCGCGCAATTCTGGTTTAAAAAATTTCGGGACTGCGGCGATGACGTCAATGAAATCATTCACGATGGCTGTCCGGTAGCGTGTGTCAATGACGCTGCCTTCGGATATGTAAATGTATTTAAGACCCATGTGAATGTCGGATTTTTCACCGGCGCCTTTCTGCATGATCCGCACAAGCTTCTTGAAGGTACTGGAAAGAGAATGCGCCATATGAAGGTAAGGATTGGAGATAAAATAGATTCCCATGCCCTTGGCGAACTAATCGAAAGTGCCTACAAGGACGTAAAACGAAGACTTTGAGTCGTGGGGTGGGCACGCTTTACGTGCCCACGGGAACGGGACGGACTATAATCGGTTCAGGTCGTAGGGTGGGCACGTTTTTTGTGCCCACGCGGGCGGGACTAATTGCTAAGGTGAAGGTAAACGAGGAGGAATATCTTGCCTGAAATCAGCAGGTTTCTTGGAATCATCATTGCCATGTTCTATAACGATCACAATCCACCGCATTTTCATGCGAAGTACGGAGAATTTCGTGCAGCCATTGCGATAGATTCAGGAGAGATTATCGAGGGTCGTCTGTCGCCCCGCGTGCTGGGTCTGGTTCAGGAATGGCGCGAACATCACAAGAACGAGCTCAACGAAGACTGGAAACTGGCACGAGACAGAAAGACTTTGAAACGTATTGAGCCGCTGGAGTAATGCTATGTTGCCGAAACTTAAAGAAGCAAAGTATCGAGGAGACTACCGGGTTTGGCTGAAATTTGCCGACGGTGTTGAAGGCGAAATCGATCTCGAAAAGGAACTTTGGGGCGAGGTGTTTCAGCCGTTGAGAGATAAAACCCGGTTTGCTGAGCTATGTGTGAACGAAGATATTGAAACCATCGTCTGGCCAAACGGTGCGGACTTCGCACCGGAGTTTCTATATCAACAGTTACGCCCTGACTACGAACTCAGGCCGACGCCGAAAAGAGACGTGGCTTAGTTATTGGACTCGTTTTTTATGCCCACGCGGATGGGGCTAAAGATCGCAAAATGGACACCCCTGAAATTGACTGTCTATAATCGGTTCAGGTAAATCATAGATCAATGGAGTTTCAGTCGTAGTCGTAGATACCATCTCTCTCCTATCACCACAAGCGGCATTTATGCCACCAATGGAGAATAAGTCTGTTGATGTTTCAACACGCCAAAACACATGTGCACCAGCTTGCGCATGACTGCACCGAGGGCCGCCATTTTCGTTTTGCCCTTCTGGAGTAATCGTTGATAGAGCGCGCGCGCCTGGGGATTGCACCGCGCAGCCACCACCGCTGGCATATAGAGCTTGGCGCGGATCACGCCACTGCCGGCCTTGGACAGGCGTGGGCGTTTGCGCACACTGCTGCCGGATTCATACTCCACCGGTACCACGCCCAGATAGGCGGCCATCTGGGCGGCGCTTTGAAACTCCCGGCTGTGATAGGTCATCATCAGGTAGCGGGACAGAACCGCGCCGACGCCCGGGATGCTCTTCAGTAATGCGCTGTCTCGTTTGAGGATTGGATGTCCCTCGATATGTTCATCGATCAGTTTCTCCAGCCGCGCTTTCTCCGCGGTCAACGCGACCAACATGCCGCGGATCGAATCAATGACGACCTTGGAGGCCTGACTGATGGTGGCCTTCTCCAGACGGTTCGCCTCACGCTGCGCATCCTTCGCTACCGCTTCCAGCCTGGCCAGCAGCGCCTTCAGTTCGCGGACCTCCGGTGGCTCGGGTTGCCAGCGCGCCGGCTGTTGCGTGAGCCCATAATGGGTAATGACATAACTGTCCCGCTGGTCGTTCTTGGAGCGCTGCCCCAGGGCCTTGGCATAATCCCGAATCCGGGCCGGATTCACCACCGCCACCTGGGCGCCAGCACGGGTGAGCGCGGCAGCCAGCGCCTCGTGATACACACCGGTCGCTTCCATCACAAACCAGAGCTCCGCGACCGGGCAGCCGACGGACTTCTCCGCCCAGGCCAGCAGCGCCTGATACCCGCAGGGCTGGTTGAGGACCACCTTGCTTTTGGCCTTGCCCGTGGCGAGATCCCGCAACCACAGGCAATCCAGTTTGTCTTTGCTGACATCAATACCGATCACATTCATAATTCTCTCCACTTGCCTTGTACATGCAGCCTCACTTCCCACCGGAAGGGACTTGGATACCATTCAGTATGTTTGAGAAAATGGAGGAATGGGCCTTGCTCTACGTAACAGGCTTTCTGCCTAAGGGTGGGCCCAAGATCGCCATTCCTCCTGATACGCTGATAGCTAATCAGCTTATCCAGAGAGATACAAGGGTGGGCACGTCTTTTTGTGCCCACGCGGATGAGACTATCTATAATGTGTTCAGATAAACCGAAGGCTACAATTTTATCAACGCCCAAAAGCCGTAAATGAAAACAGTTTTTAGGCAG
>DATCIL010000454.1:0-1616 GCA_036507795.1 Anaerolineales bacterium
GTAACGGGTCTGAATTGCACCCGGCCTAAGGCGAATACTGAAAATAGAAAGAGGAGCCCAAATATTGAGAACAGGACCACGTAGCCAATACCTGGCACCTCGGGAATGCGCAGAGAGAAAAAGTCCGCGATTGGCCCACCAATATAAGCGCCAACGGCGCCGGCACCGGCGCCAGCCAAATTGGAGATGCCAAGATAGCGACCAGCTTCTCTCACCGGGACCAGTTCGGTTCCCAAGGCCCAATTGGCTGTAAAAAAAACACCGGTTGCGATGCCAATGATTGCACCCCCGATGTAGATCATCCCCAGGCTCGGTACAAGAATGGCGATTAAAGTTCCCAGGGCGGCGGTAATGCCGCTAAAGGCGACCAGGCGCCGGTGCCCAAAGCGATCCGCCAACCAACCGCTTGGCAATGCGGTCAAAAGGATGCAGACTCCTACGATCAACATCATGATGGCGGCTGGCTGTGCAGCTGTTTCCTCAATAAAACCCAGTCGGGCTTGAAGGAAGAAGATCGCAAAGGTGGATAGGTTGTTGATTCCGACCAGATATGCCAGGCGATTGACTACCCACCAGCTGTAAGAAGGGTTCTCGCGGGCCGCGTCGCCAAGACTCAGCCGGACGCTGCTCCAAACTCCCAGGCCCACGGCAGTGAGCATGGCCATAAGTCCGGTAAGGCCCAGGATAGCGATTGTTAATGGTTGTGAACCGGCATTCTTTGCAGCGCGGCCGGTGATCCTCACAATCTGCCCTAAACCGAGAATCAAGCCTGTAAAGAGGGCGGTCATGAGAACCAGGCGGATGAAGGGTGAGAGATCTACTCGTCTGGGGACAACTTTGAGCGGGCGCTCGGGAACGAACATTGTGGCCAGCATGCTCAGGGCCAAAACAGCCATGGCCACGATTAATCCAGCCCACATTTGCCCCCCACTGATCAGGCGGGCAATGGTAAATGAGACCAGCAGAAGGGGCAAAGGAATTTCCAACAGGGCTTTAACTCCCGAAAACCGGCCGCGTTTTTCTTCAGGTATCAGGTCGGGGATGAGACCTTGCTGGGCGCTCTGAGCAGTATTCGATGATAGCTGCAGCAGGATTGCCATAGAGAATAGGAACCAAAAACCCATCAGGCCCTCGAGACCAAAAGATAAGCCAATTGCAGATATGAAGACCAGGCTGAACAGCGTCCCGATCAAGATGAAAGGGCGGCGGCGCCCCCACCGCGTGGCAGTGTGGTCGGATAGCAGGCCAATTCCTGCTTGAGCAAGCAGAGCTACCATTAAGGTCCAAAGGCGAAGGCTGCCAAAGAAGGTGGCTTTTTCGGCCTCACCGACAAACTTCTGAACAAGAAGGGGGAAAAGCAGACCGTTCGTTTGAGCAAGCGTGGTCAGTCCCAGGAAAAAGATGTTAACGGTGATGTAGTCGTACCAGCGCAAGCCTCGGCGCATAGGCGCCTCCTTGTTCGATTCTCGATCCCGGAGGTCTCTGACCGAGGGCATAGTCCTCATTCAAGTTTGGCGCATCAAGATGATGCGATAATCCGCTTGATGAATTGTTCGGTTAGTTCAACGACCTGGTCCAGCTCGTCTTCAAGAATGACAAGATGACCTGATTTTTCC
>DATCIL010000455.1:0-2497 GCA_036507795.1 Anaerolineales bacterium
TGAGTCGGAAGCCAAGATTATCCAATATGTTGAGGCAGGCGCCTCCGGACCAAATTAGCCTTTATACGTCCGCACCCTACCCCACAGATCCGCCGTCCCCCAAATACCGGACCGGATGCATTCCAGCTCAACGATCTGCGAGTGGTCAACGAAGAGGTTTACTTCTGGACCGAAGTTCTTGATATACCAGCCAAAGACCTGCGGATCCGAGGCCTCGAACATCACATTCTCGACTCCTAATTCCGCCGCAATCTGTGCGCTCACGTCCGTCCGCCAATTGCGGACCTGCTCGGTGATCCCTTCGGATTCGACCATAATCAGGTAAGCTCCGGCTTCCAGGTGGCGTTTTGCCTCTTTGATCGCCCTTCCAGGGTCCAGGATGCCTTCCGACTCCAACTCTTCTACGCTGCTGGCGCCTCCGGCGCCGAACTGGATGTTGATCTCCGGTTTAGCCTTAAGGCCGGCGCTCTGTACCTTTTCCGTCAGCCTCACGATGTCGTCAATCGGGATGGTAATGAAGCCGCTGGATACTTCGACGATGTCAAACCCCAGTTCCTTGCATTCTTTCAGGTAAAGGTCGACCGCTTCCGGACCCTGCGTGAGCACGAACTCGATGAACCCGCCGGTCGAAACCAGCACGTCGTACTGGTGGCACAGGTCGTTCAACTCCTGCACTGCTTTGCGCGGCATCAGGCTAAAAGAACCCCCGGCGTACTTTAAAATGTCGACGTACGCGCCCATGGTCTCCAGGATGTCTTCCAAATAACGTTTGCCGACCGGCCTGTAGTACGGCCCGCGGATTTCGGTCAGCCCGCTCTGGCGCGGCTTGCTCTCGCGCTCGTTCAAGCGAATAAAGGAAAAAGCCCGTTCTTGGTTAGTCATCATTTCTCCTTTTCTCTCAGTCCCGCAAATTATTGATCCGGCGAAAATGCCTCCATCGTCGCCAGCAGGTCTACAAACTCGCGCACCTGGACCTCCTCCAGGCGGTCAATCACGTTTAAGATCTCCTTCTGATGGCGTTCGTCGGCGTAGGCAGAGCTCAGGAAGCGAAACTTATTTTCCACCGTTTCCCAGGTTGACGGGCGGGTAAGAAAACCCTCATAATCCCGCTTCTCCTTGACGAACTTGCGCCCATCCCTGGTTGTAATTGTAATCTTGCAGCCCACTTCGTCCGGGAACCTCTCCGAATAGGTCTTGTCCGGCACCACGCTCACTTTGTTAAGAAGGGTTTGGACATCGTCCCGAAGGATGCGTTCGGGCAGGTACTGCTCCGGCAGCACGCGGTCATCAAGCAAGGCCACCGCTACCATATACTGGAGGCTGTGGTCGGCCTCCTCCTTAACCTGGACGATGGTTTTATCCCCTTCCTCGCCGCCACCGATGATTTTATATGCAACATCAAAAATGGCAATGTGCACTGTGTCGATCTCCTCGGGACGCAGGTTATGTTCATGTTTGAGATCCAGGGCTCCCTCGATCGCAGATTGCGAATGGATCTCGGCGTTATATTTCTTGATGATCGTCCTGGACACTCGCTCCAGGTCCTCTTGCGCCCAATCCAGCTCCCAGTAACCCGAGACGGTTTCCACCCAGCCTTTATTTCCTTCAAACACCTGAGGCGGTCCGGTGATGCCATACTTTGCCATAAAGGCGGCATGCAGCGCATTCCGGCCTGTATTCGGAGCTGCCAGACCCTTCCAATGCGAGAGCGCCCCGGTCCGGGTCACACGCAGCGCATTGTAGGCCGTGCCGGCGATCGCCAGGGCGCTGGCGGTGCGCTCCACATCCAACTTCAAGATCTTGGACACTCCGGCGGCGGCCGAGAAGACCATCTGGGTTACGTGATCGAACCCCCGGTCGCGCACGGGAGCGACGTCGCTCAGGCGGCACTGCACCTGGTAAGCCACGGCCAGCGCGGTCAGCAGCTCCCGCCCGCTGGCTCCGGCGTATTCGCCGGCCGCGAGGATTGCGCCCAAATTATCGCTGGGATGGCAGGTCTCCCCTTTCGCCAGGTAGGAATCGTTAAAATCCAGGTAGCGGATTAGTGCGCCATTATAGAAAGCGGCGCGATCCGGCGCCGTCTTACCTCCGCCGACCAGCGTGGAGTGCTCCTTGCCTCCAAATTCACGGATCATGCTGCGCAGTATCCTGATCGGTTCCCCCTCCAACGCGCCGATGGCGCAGCCGATCGAATCGAGTACCCGGATCTTCAGCGCCTTTCGAGCCTGGTCGGAGATATCCTGCCAGCTTGCCCGGTCAACAAACATTGCCAGGTTCTCTGCATACGTCATCAACTTACCTCCTTTCCATTCCGGACGACCTCCTGAAGCCCATGCAGCTTCTCCGGTCTGGCTTCCCTTTTTTAAGAAATCAAAAACCTATCCAAATTTGTATCCCGGTGTATATCCAGGATACATTGGCGCGGGGATTTCGCTGTGCTATTGTATTGTTGTCTGCATTGAAGGTGAACTTACCTTTATTGTACCCCGATCTGGGA
>DATCIL010000456.1:0-17857 GCA_036507795.1 Anaerolineales bacterium
ACGCTGGTTGTGCGCAAGTTCTCCCAGGCGCTGGTGCGCAGGGGTCACCGCGTCATGGTTGTTACTGCCAGCGAGAGCCGCCGGCCCTATCAAACTGAGGACCGAGGGGTTCAGCTGAGGCGCGTGCGCGCTTTTCCCAATCCATTTTGGAAGGAAGGGCCGATCCCCCTGGTCGGGCTGGGCGAATTGGGCGACATTATCAAGACCTTCCAACCGGATGTGATCCATACGCATGAAGGGGCGATTCTGGGTAACCAGCTGCTGCGATTGCGGGATGAAATCGCCGTGCCGCTGGTCTCCTCCTGCTATTACCTGCCGCGCTATGTAACTCATTATCTCACCTGGGGCACGCATTTGATCAACTGGGTCATGTGGAAGTATGCGGTGTGGCACTTCAACAAGTTCGACCACGTAGTCTACTCCACCGCCACCCAGCGGGACTTCTATCTGGAGCAAGGGCTGCGGGCACCGACTACGATCATCTCCAATGGCCTGGATACCGATCACTATAAGCCGGGCGCAGAGGGTGTGGCTGAGGTCGAATCCGGCTACAACCTGCCGCCCAGGCCGCGCGTCCTGTTTGTCGGGCGCTTGATGAAGGATAAAAAGATCGATGTTTTGATCCAGGCCATGGCGCAAGTTTGCGCTGGGCGGGATGCGCACTTGCTGTTGGTGGGGCGCGGCGACGAGCGCGGTGAATTGGAGGCACTCGCTGCGGAGATCTGTGTAAAAGACCGTGTGCATTTTTTGGGTTTTGTGCCCGAGGAGGATCTGCCCGCTATCTACCGCGCCTCGGATATTTTCGCCATCACGTCCACCAGCGAGGTGCAGAGCATTCCCACCTTGCAGGCAGCTGCCACTGGCCTTCCAGTGGTGGCCGCCGCAGCCGCTGCCTTGCCCGAGCTGGTGCAGGATGGCAAAAACGGAACCCTGGTGCCGCCGGATGACGTAGCCGCCACTGGCCGGGCGATCTTAGAGATTATCAGTTCCCCCGACCGCGCTGCGTGCATGGGCCAGTCCAGCCTGGCCGTGGGCCGGGCGCACGCCGAAGAGCGCAGCTTTGAGAAGTTGGAGACCTTTTACAGAGAACTGATTTAAACCGCAAAGAAAATAAGGCCGCGAAGTTCCGCTAAGTGTTTTTATAAATAATCTTTGCGAAACTTGGCGTCCTTTGGTTCTTCGCGGTTCATTCAGGAGATGACCGGCTCCCACACGTGCCTGGGGAGCAAATGCACGCCCGGCGGGTATGATTCCCCTTCCGAAACAATAAAACCGATGCCAGCCGCAAGCACTGCAACGGTCAGGTCGAATGCGTTCAAACTGTCCCCCTCGCCTGCCGTCAAGTTAGCCATTGAACCGCCGGCGAACAGATAAACTGTGCGCCCCGGCAGGTCGATCTCTTCGATAAAGGGCATCACTTGCCGGTGCGGGTGCGCATACAACGCTGCCAGGTCGATTTCCCCCGCCTCGTGCCCGACGTTCAGGAGGAAGACGCCGTCCTCCAGCCAGCGGAAGTGCTCTGCAACCAGAACGTTGCGGCCGCCTGTGCAGGTCACCACCACATTAGCGCCGGGCAGCGCCTGCGCCAGGGTGGCTACCTGCCAGCCGTCGTAGGCTGCCTGCAGGGCTCGTACGGGATCGCGCTCCACCACCGTTACCGCTCCACCATAAGCCCTGGCGGTCTGCGCCACGCCCTGTCCTACCAGGCCGTATCCGATCACCACCACCTGTTTCTCGTGGAGGGACAGTAAGGTGCGGTTGAAAAAGGTCTGCCAGGTGGAAAGGCCGACCATGTGACGATTGTGCAGTCCTTCCTTGACCGGCAGATCATCCCAGTTGAAGACTGAATAGGGCGGATCAATCTTTTTTATCCTGGAAATCCCGGAGCCGGTTCCCTCCAGCCCGGCCCGAACCCGCGCTGAACCCCGCGAAGGTGCTAAACCTTCGGAAGGTTCCATGCTTAATGCCGCCGACAGGTCGGCGCCCAGCTCGCATAGGTGGGTGGGTCCCCAGTCCAGGGCTGTTCGGATCGCTTGCTCGTATTCATCGGGTGGCATACCGCGCCAGGCGCGCACCTGCGCCCCGTTGGCCTTCAAATGTGCCGCCACCTCATCCCGCACCGTGGCCGGGTTGCAGGTCACCAGGAAGATCTCGGCACCGCGTTCCTGGAGGCCTTCGATTAGCGGCACGATCTTGATATCCAGGTGCATGCTGGCCGCCAGGCGTATGCCGGACAGGTCTGGCAGGGCAGCCAGGGTCCGCCGCGTGCGTGGCATGTGGCGGCGGGTCCAGGAGAGAAGCTGGGAGAAATTGGCATTTATCGACATATCGTTTCACGGATCGATGCGAAGGGTATGCATATTTTAAACGGAAAACGGAAAACGTGAAACGTGAGGTGGATTCGGCCCCGCTTTTCTCGAGCGGTAGTGCGAGACAGATTTAAAGGTCGCCGGGTGATCTGAGCCGCGGGCAAATTCCGATGCTGGCCGGAAGGAGCAGGCGCCATTCGACGTTATAATATTAGCCCAATCTAAATTACTGGTGGCCTGTAATGCTTATTGATCGAGAGGAGTTGGTTGCTCGTGCCCATCAAAAAGCTTGTCTGTTCGGATAAACGATTATTCTTTCTCCTTTTATTTTTAACCCTTGTTCTGCCGGCCTGCCAGGGGAGTTCGCCCGAAAGCGAGCCGGCCGCAGTCAGCTCCCTGGCTTCAGAAGTACAGCTGGCGGTCGCCAGCGACGATTTTGAGGTCGGTAAATCGCGTCTGCCAATCGTCCTCTATGCAGGGACGGAGAGAGGTGCGCCGGCGAAAAAGGTAAGTCTCATGGCTCTGGACCTATCGACCGACCCGCCTTCCCAGGGCTGGGAAGGGGAGGCAATCAATTATGAGGATTATTGGATCCCGTACTGGGTGGCCTATCCCCAGCTGCCTCAAGCCGGTTATTGGGGATTCAGAGCGCTGATTACTATGGAAGATGGCAGCCAGGAACAGGCTCAATTTACCGTCCAAGTCATGGAGCACAGCAGTTCACCGGCCGTAGGAAGTGAAGCGCCCGCCAGCCAAAATCGCACACTGAAAACCGAACCGGATATCCATAATCTCTCATCAGGCGCCGAACCAAACCCCGGGCTTTACGAGATGACTGTGGCAGAGGCAATCAGCTCCGGACGCCCCACGGTGGTTGTCCTTGCAACGCCCGGCTTCTGCACCAGCCAGTTGTGCGCTCCGGTTGTAGATAGCGTGGAGGCGGTATATCCTGAGTTTAAAGATCGGGTCAATTTCATCCATCTTGAAATCTATAAGGATTTCGATCCATTGGTCGAAAGTGACGAGGTCAAAGAGTGGAAGCTGACCAGTGAACCCTGGACATTCGTGCTGGATCGCCAAGGAAAAGTCGCCGCTAAATTCGGCGGACCACTGGGTTCCAAAGAGCTGACAGAATCTCTGTCCTCCTTACTGCCATGAAATCTCTACCGCACCTTCTACTGTTGCTCCTGGTGGGTATTCTGCTGGCGCTGAATGCCGTGCCGGTCCTGGCGCACGCTGGCCTGGTGGACGCTGACCCTGCCCCGGGCGAACGAATATCCGGCTCGCCGGATGAAGTTCGTCTTGTTTTCAGTGAGAGTCTCTTTCCCGGCAGCTCTTTTGCGATTTATGACACCGACTTTCAATCTGTGGCGGGTGTAAGATCTCAGATAGACCCCGAAAATCCTGATCAAATTTTTTCACCGGTGCCCGAATTGAATCCCGGCACCTATACTGTGGAGTGGAATGCTGTGACCGAGGATGGCGGCGAAACCAGCGGCAGTTTTTCTTTCAGTGTGAGAGAGCCGATGGCGCCTGGCCCCTGGTTGGCGCTTTTTGCAGCCATCATGGTCGTTGTGAGCGGTCTTATTCTTTTGAGAATCAGGAATAGTTCCCTTTCAAGTTTCTCCCGTAATTCCACCAGGCTGGCTTTACAGGTAGAAGAAGATCTCCCTGACGTGGTTTTGCTCCAGGATCTTGCGCTGCATTACCCCTGATTCCTGGCCCCATTTTACCAGGCGCATGATGCCGTTCTCGATCTCAATCCCGGTGATATCGCCATCCGCGAACTGGCAGCAGCCGGTATTGAAATAACACGGCTTCGTCTTGACGATATCCTCACAGGGCGGGTGCTCGTTTTGTCTCTTCTCGATCTCCTCTATCAGCTGCCGAACTGTTTCAGCGTGATCGGCAGAGCGCTCCTCTGGCTCCAGCTGTAGCAGATGATGCAGCTCATTTGTCAATTTGTCTAGGTGGGTCCTCGAACTCCACACCGGCCGGTGCGTGTGTCCGGCGATGAGGATCAGCTTGGATTTTTGGCTGGCCCAGCGGTACAGCCTGTTGTCGTGCTGCGAGCGCAGGCAGGCATCCCTGGATGGGCTGGTCATTGCGCCAAAACCCGTGCGGATCTGGAAGTTGCGAAAATAAGGGAGAACCCAGCTGGCTAGAAAGGATAGGATATCACTCTCGACCGTGCCCTGGTGGCCATGAATCAGCAAGATCTCCCCGGATGTCTGCAGGCCGTCCTCGTATACGAAGAGCAGCTCCTGGTGGTAATGAATCTGCGGGAAGAGGGGATCCAAGAATTGGCGGACAACCTCACCGGTTTGCCAGTGGATGTCGTGGTTGCCGTAAATACGGAGGAGACGCTCCGGGTGGAAGCGGGCTTCGCTGCGCAGGACGTCTGGGTATGCGCCGATTACCCTCTCGATGCTCTCTTCCAGCAGTTCTTCGCCATCACCCAGGATGATCAGGGTGAAATCGCTATCGTAATAATGCTCCAGGGCTGCCAGGTAAGTCTCCTCACACTGTTGGAATGGATCGGCCAGGGTGCGCGCCCCTTTGTGATGGTCGGAAAATATTACGTAGCGGTGATCGGAGTTAAGCGGAATGCGGTTTTCTCTCTGGGATTGGCGTAACCGGCTATCCAGCGCCCGGTTAACCAGCAGCTGGCTGGGGCGTTTGTCTGCATTTCGGCTCATGAAATGGTTGCCCAGAAGCGCAGCGCCTGCTCCAGCCGCCATCCCGAACAGCAGGCTACGCGCCTCCCATTGGCGTCGTTTTAGTTTCATCTCAAATTTATCCTGTTCAAGGCCTCCAACATGCCGGGTAGATTGGGCGTGGTAAGTTCCTTTTCATAGTATAATTTAAAAAGTCTTGCTTGCGGATTCGTATCGGCTGTTGCCAATCCAACGTAGGATTGGCGCTTTTTCTTTAATACGCCGTCCAATAGACGGTGAAGGAGTTCAGGATGGATGTAAAATTATATGTGGGAAACTTGTCTTACGATACTTCAGAAGACGATCTTCGCACCTTATTCTCGGAAGCTGGGACGGTATCTTCGGTCACGATGATTAAGGATCGCATCACCGGCCAGTCAAAAGGGTTCGCCTTTGTCGAAATGGGTTCTCAAAGCGAAGCGGAACAGGCGATTAAATTGTTCGATGGTTTCAATCTGAGCGACCGCAAACTCAAAGTGGACAAAGCCCGGCCGCGCGAGGAACGTCCCTTTAACCGGTATGACAATGATAAGGGCCAGGGCCAAGGCCGGGGGCGGGATCGCAATCGCCGTGGCGGCGGGAAGACGCGGCGCTACTAAAAGCCACGTTCTGGGAGGGATGCGACCTTAAAAATATCTAGAAAGGATTCCCAATGAACTTCAGCTGCGGAGACGATGTCGTCCATCCAAAATTTGGTGTAGGAACCGTCGTATGCATCGAGGAGATGGTGTTTAGTGGGGATGGCCCAAGCGTGTTTTACCGGGTGGATTTCGGTAAGACCACGCTGTGGATACCGGTAAAAATCCCGAAGTCCCGCGGGATTCGACCAGTCACCCACAAAAGAGACCTTGCCCGCTACCGGTCCGTGCTGAAAAGCCAACCGGTCCATTTGAATGATAATTTCCGAAAACGCCAGGTCGAGCTAGAAGACCGCATGGATGCAGGTACTTTCCAGTCGCTGTGTGAAGTAGTGCGGGATCTCAGTGCTCGCAATCGCGAGAAGATTTTGAGCAACTATGAACTTACCTTGTTGCGAAGGACCCGAGAAGCGATGGACTCGGAGTGGGCCAGGGCAAGCAATTTGCCATTGGTAGACGCGGCTGATGAGATCGATGCCTTGCTCCGTAAGGGGCGGCAGCCGTAGCGGTGGCTTACCATGAAATTTCAAGTAGGTGATTGGGTAGTTCACTGGGCACATGGCCTTGGAGAGATTGTACAGCTGGACGAGAAAATGCTGTCCGGTAGGACTGTGCTGTACTACGTTGTACAGGTCGCTGATCTAAAACTCTGGGTGCCTGTCGAAAACACCGGTCCTAGCAGCCTTCGTTTGCCGACCGCTGCAGAAGAATTCGAAAAGCTCTTCACCATACTAGGGGGTCCTGAGGAGCCGCTTCCCGAAGATCGGCTGGAACGGAAAAGGCAGCTGGGAGAAAAAATGAGGGACCGGTCCAGCGCTTCGATCTGCCGCGTGATTCGCGATCTAACGTCTTACGGGCGCAGAAAGAAACTTAGCGAAAACGATCAGGAAATCCTGGATCGGGCAAAAAGCTTCCTACTCAACGAATGGAGGGTTTCGTTATCCATTCCTCTCGGTCAAGCTCAGCGTGATCTGGATGAATTGCTGGGGGCTAATCTGGCCTAGAAGTAATACCCAAATGAAAAGCGCCAGAAATCTGAACTCACGGTATTTGTTGTCTTTACCAGAGCGGTTGCTGCGCGCCCTTGCAGCCGGCCTGGGTGGTCTGATCTTTGAAGTCACCGAGGTGATCTTACCGCACTGGCTCCGACAAACTCGCCTCTACCAGGCGATGGTTTACCGCTTCTTGCGTTTGAGCGTCGAATTAGTGGGTGATGTGCAAGGCGTCCTGCCCGTCGAAAACATGACCATAGGAGACCTGGCGACGCGTAAAGCCGTCGGCAATGTCATCGAACTGGCCAGCTTCGTAGCGGTCGGCTGGTCGCCCTTATGGCTTTTGGCGGCGGCTTCGGACCTCACCGGCGGGACGCGCGCTTATCTGAATGCTTTTGTTGCCGAACTCAAAAAACAAGGTCTGCTTCCGGCTGAGATGGATATCCGCTCCGTGGACGACCTCCTGAGCGCCCTGGAGTTCTCCACCGCCAGCGCGGCCGATATGGTCGATGTCCCGCCACTAAAGGTGCAGGATCTGCGGCTGAGCTGGCAGGCGCTCAGGCGGAATATGGAGAATCTGCCCCGCGCGGAAAAATTGACGGCACTCTACAAAAATATGCAGCAGGTAGCCGGACGGGAGGGCCGGACGCTGGGCGATCTATCGAAGCTCATCGCCGCTGGCGCCTTGCGAGCTGGCTTCCAAATGGGCAGCACGCACGTATATGCTTATTACCAGGAAGCGCTGGAGGCGATTCAAGCAGAAGGCTGGTGGACCTATGCTCGGCGGGTTGCGACGCCGTACCTTTCGGCGGGGAGGAGCCATTTCGACCCAAGGCGGGTAACCTATACGCAGAGGCTCCTGGCCAACCTGAACAAAAGGTTTGCCGATTGGAGAGTGGGTGAAAAAGGCTGAGGGCATTGGTAGATTATGCGGGATGAGAATTTATCGTGCTAATGTTTCCGGAACTTTTTCCCGCTTTTCGGATGGATCTTCTTCCCCTTGTGCCTAAAGCCTCCCTTTGGGATTGGGACCTCTTTATCGCGCGGCGTTGCCACCCGGATTCTCGCCTCCTGGCTGCGGATCGTAGCACCGTGCATGCGCTCCAGCACCTGCCGGATATACTGGGCTGGGATATCCACAAAACTGACACGGTCGTAAATATCGATCGCACCGATGACATTGCCCGGCACATCAGCTTCATTGGCGATAGCGCCGACGATATCCGCCGGCCGTACACCGCTCTGTCGACCGGCATTGATTAACATGCGTACCATCCCATCATCCGGGCGGATCACTTGCTCCGGCACTGGCTCCATTGTTACTTCTATGGGTTTATCCCCGCGTGCCAGGCGAGCTGCCGCGGCAGCAATCTCCGCCATATCCCGATTGCTCTCCATCGCCAGCTCTTGGACCAGGTTCAAATATAGCTCCAGTTCTTCCTCTTCCAGGGTTTGCAGAATACGCTCTTTAAAGAGCTCAGTTCGCCGGGCAGCAATATCCGCTTTGGTAGGCACCTTCTCCGATTCGATGCGCTGTCCGGTATATCGCTCAATGTCGCGCAGCATACGTTTCTGGCGTGGGGTTACAAAGAGCAAGGCCTTGCCCGCCCGTCCGGCTCGGCCCGTACGCCCAATCCGGTGCACGTAGGATTCGGTATCGTAAGGGATATCGTAATTGACCACCAGGCCGATGCGTTCCACATCCCATCCCCGGGCGGCCACATCGGTAGCGACCACCAGTTCCAGCTGGCCGTTACGCAGCCGGCGGACGACATTCTCACGCTGGGCCTGGTTCATGTCGCCGTGCATGGACTCGGCCGCATAGCCGCGAGCCTGAAGTTTTTCCGCCAGCTCATCTGTGCCGACTTTTGTGCGGGCAAAAATGAGCACGGCCTCGCCCGGATCCGCTTCGGTTTCCAGCACTCTTACCAGGGTTTCGACCTTCTGCTGTTCGGGCACGATCAGGTAGCGCTGCTCAGTCGTCGGCACCGTCAGAGTTTTGTGTTCCACCTCGATGGTCGCCGGATTCTTCAAATAGCGGTCTGCGATCCGCCGGACCTCTTTGGGAATCGTGGCTGAAAACAGGGCAATTTGCAGCTCATCGGGCGCCTGGCTGAGGATCCACTCGACGTCTTCGATGAAGCCCATGCGCAACATCTCGTCCGCCTCGTCCAGCACAACCATTTTCAGGGAATCAAAGTTCAGGGTGCCCCGGCGCAGGTGATCCATGATGCGCCCAGGAGTCCCGACGACAATATGCAACCCGCGCTGCAGGCGGCTGATTTGCTTCTGAATTGACTGTCCGCCGTAAACCGGACTGACTCGCAGACCCCCCAGGTGCTTGCCATAGTTATAGATTGCCTCAGCCACCTGAATGCCCAGCTCCCGGGTGGGCGTGAGCACCAGGGCCTGGACGACGTTCCGGTCGACATTGAGCTTTTGCAAAACCGGCAGCGCAAAGGCGGCGGTCTTCCCCGTACCCGTCTGGGCCTGCCCAATTACATCGTTTCCGGCCAAAAGCAGTGGAATCGTCTTCATCTGGATCGGCGTAGGCACTTCATAGCCAACCTCATCCACTGCCTTTAAGAGCGGCTCGCTTAAACCTAGCTGATCAAATGTTTCTGATCTAGAATCCATCATTAATCTCAAATTCCTTATTAATTTTTCGACGCAAAGGCAACGAAGGCCATGAAAATGTGTTTCGTCCCTAAGGGAACGAAGGATCCCCCGTTTAATATATTATACAATTAATTTCAGAGATACTGCCAGGATAGCGTCGGCAAGATTCACCCCCAACGCGGTGTGACCACTCCATGTGGCCCGGAAAAGAATCCTTCAGGACACGGCACTAGCGGCGATGGCTGCGCTCCGGATGGTCGGTCGAGTAGGCTCCACTGGTGATTTCGATCATTGCCTCGAACATCTTTACAATGCAGACGGCGGGACGAACAGCACGCAAGAGATCAACATGACCTGGATGGCTTCTATCGAAGGTAAGGGAAATTGCATTAATTCATTCATGGTTCTCACCTGGATTCTGTAATCGTCAGGTAAGAACGTCCGATCCGAAATCTTGTTACTAACAACCTTGATAGATGGTTAAGAATTACTCTGGGCCTTGAAGGAGTTCGCTTAGAGCTTCTGTCATCGGTTCTGGAAATTGCAGCAGCTGTCCTGAATGCAGGTCGACAAGTTCCCACTCGAATATGCAGGCGCTGATATCCGCGCCATCTTCCGAACGCTTGATTAATACAACTTGCTCCGCACTGGTATCTCGTAAGGACAGTAAGAATGTCTGCAGCATTAACCACTGACCCCACACGGCGGGCAAAAGGTATTGAATGTGAAGGCGGCGTATCCTCTGTTCCATACCTTGTCCCTTTAAGCGGGTGGGTGACCAACCCAGGCTGGCGAGCGATCGCACGACGGCTTCCTCCGCAAAATTGGCGTAAATTGCATTGTTGACGTGCTCTAACATATCCAAATCAGGCCACTCGACTATTCGCGTCAAGGTAAAAGCGGCTTCCGGCGCTGGCAAGATTTTCGGAAAGCTGCCATGCAGAAAGACCCTCGGATTTTCGAATGCATAATTCTCGATCAAGTGGGCCGGCGGGCTGGTTGGGCGCAGCGTTTCGCTGTCCAGGCTGGCCACTTTTTGTATGCCTTGTGCGATTATCTCGCCGCCGTCCTGCAGGCGGATTTCAAAGGCGCGCGTCCCGCGCACCCGCCGCCATTCAACCATCCAGATACTGAAATCGAAGATCTCGTTGTAGACAAGCGGACGCACAACGCTGAATTCAGTTTCGAGAATGACCCAGGTTAGCCCGAGCGCCTTATTTTCCTTTACTCCCAGTTGGCCGGCACTGCCCCAATCATAAGCGGTTTCGACCAGGAAGCGCAGGTAATTTGCAGTGCTTACATATCCGCGGGCGTCGACTTCCGACCAGCGTACGCGGAATGTACGGGTAAATATTTTCTCCATAGAATCAGGAGTCAAGGATGGGGTCGATTGCATGATCGGCGAAATAGCGTTGCCACGGTCCACATGCGGCGATGAACGGCTGCATCAGGGCGCGCTCTGCCTGGACGGTGTGCATCAAGTCGTGGCCGGCCCACTCATGTAGCAGCTCGCTGAGCGTCACCACGCCCAGTTCCTGGTGGCGCGCTCGTTTCTCCAGGTCGTTTGAATTCAGCTGCTCCAGCAGCTCCAGGCTCCCCCGGCGCATGTTCGCAAATTCCTCGGCTAAGTCGCCGGCGGATTTGCCCTCCTCAAGCACAGTGCCCTGGCCGTCCGGGTCAAATGCAGGAAAATCCTGCCCGGCCAGCAGATACTTGACCCGCACGGGAAAGACATGGCGCTCGGTGTCTACCAGGTGCTGCAGGCATTCCAGCGCAGACCACTCACGGGGCGCAGGTGAGCGTTTCAGAAGCTCGGCCGGGAGCGTTTGGGAAAGGTTTATCCAGCGCGCTGGCGTGGTCTCCAGAACGGATTTTATCCAGAGGAGAACGTTGTTGTCCATAAATACCTCACTTTGGAATTTTTGGCTTTCTTGCGGACGAACACCTTTCTGGTGTTTATCGGCGCAAATCTGCCGCATCCCAATTTTACAGGAAGGTTGGAAGAATGGAAGGAAGAGAGCAGGCGATCTAGATTTTCACGCCACAGCTCCCCTGATCCGCAGCCCAGCTCCAGTAGCTGCTGGCCGGGCTTGAGTTGCACATGATTAAGGACCCAGAGATACAGATTTTGTGGGTTGGTGCTAAAGCGTTGGTGCAGGCGGATACGGGCGTTAAGGTTGGCGGCGGTTCTAAATTGCTCTGAGCGCAGGTGGACCGGGTCGGTGAATTTGGACATACAGAGCTTCCAGGGATTGGTTCCAGGAGAACTAGAGGATCGTCTCCAGGTCGCTCAGCAACAGCTGCCTGTCCTCCTGGTCGTGCACCTCTTCTGCGGCCGCTCTGGCTTGCTTTAGGTATGCGGTTGCCCGCTCGTGCTTCCCGGCGACGGCTTCGGCGCGGGCCAGGGCCTCATAGGCGTAGCCAAGGAGGAAAGGATCTAAATCATCTGCCTGGCTGGCCTCCAGGCAAAGCTGGGCGTACCGCTCGGCATTTTCGGATTGGCCCAGCAGGGCGTAGATGCGGGAGGTCTGCCAGTAGGCGATGGAAGCGTTCCTGGCGCCGTAGTCCTCCCGCTGCGCCCAGTGCCAATGGGAAGCATGGCTTAGGCGGATCATCTCCTCAGCTTCCTGCGGCGATCGATTTTCCTTCTCGATGAATTCCCAGGCTTTATTGAAGCAGTAAGCCGAGAAGAATTTATGGGCGTCTTGGACGTCGAAATCTGGCTTGTTGGTCATGGTAATCCTCCTTAAGAAGGATGTTGCTCTTTTTGCCACGAATTGACACAAATTTTCACCGATTATATTCTTTTCGTGCAAGCGTGTGGCCGATTATTATCAATCTGATCTTCTTGGACGAAAGAGCGAAGGTTGTTCCCTCGAGGCGAGACGATTTCATTGCGTCATGCCCAAGGCCATTCGCAAAATGGCCTCTGCTACCGCTGGAGGATTGACGAGCATATGGAAATGTTCAGCTGGAAGCTGCACGTAGGGCCAGCCCTCCTCCCGGGCTCTCTGGCTGGCCAGCTCATAAGCTGGATTCGAGCCGAAGCGCAAATAGCCGCAGGGCGCATCCGGCCAGCCGGCGAAGACCGGGATGGGCTCCAACTGGTAGGCCATGGGATGCGGGCGCAGTCCGGCCAAAAGACTGCGGCGAACCTCGGCCTTTGGGATAATTCCCTTAAGATCCTCTTCGCTCCACTTTGGCAAAAGCTGATCCTCGGCGAGTGCCTGGCCGACCTGCGCGGCGGCCTCGGGCAAGGCGGTTAGAAACAGGTCAAGGCGGCTTTTTACATCTTCGGGGATGTCAGCGTCGACGAAGATGTAGCTGGCTACCGGGCGGCCGGAGAGGTTCCGGATGGCAGGCAGCAGCATCCCCGCGCCGCTGTGACCGACGAGGATATAAGCGCGGCCTTCAGGAAGCGCGTTTAGATCGCGGGCAGCCGCGCCGGCATGCAGCTGCCAGAAGGGCGTATCCGGATTAATGTCATAAGGAAGCTCCGGAATGACAGCTTCGTGGCCGCGAGACCGGATTTCCATTGCGACAGGTGACCACGTCTGCGGGCCGACAATCGGACTATGGATCAGGACGAGTGTTTTCAAAGCTGAACAGGATTGTACCTCGAAAGGTTAAATCAGGCCCGCGGCTATGCCAGTTTCTAACATCACGATGATCCCCAGAACCATACTCACCGCGCCGGCAACCAGACGGAAGGCGTAGTTGACGGCAGCGAATCGCCGGGACGATAAGGCAAATGGAAGACCGATCAGTGTGCTTATTAATGTCATCCCCAGAATCGAGCCAGCGCCGAAGAGAAGTATGTAGGCGATCCCTTCCGCCGCCGACTGTATGGTGGTGAGCACCAACAGCGTTAACGCGGCGCTGCCTGCCAGACCGTGAATCATTCCCAGCGCCAGTGACCTGTGGTGGCTCAGGTGGGTATGCCTGTGCTCCACAACTTCCGCATGATAGTGAAAATGCTGGTGCCCTGATATCTCGCTGGGGTGGGCGTGATCGTGAGTGTGAATCCGCTTGCGATGATGCTTCCACAGGATTTGCGCGCCCAGCCCGAACAGCAGCACGCCAACCAGAAACTCCATGGAGAGAGCCAGCTGGGTGGGAATGGTCAGCTTGAACGCGATCACTATCAGGCCGGTGAGAAAAAGCGTTGTGGTATGGCCGAGTCCCCATAAGGCGCCTACCCGGGCGGCCTTTAAGGGGTGCCGGCTCTGGCCGAGGAGGGTGGACACGGCCACCAAATGATCTGCGTCGAGGGCGTGCTCCATGCCAAGAGCAAAGCCAAGAAGCAGGGTTGTCAGTAGAGTGGATTGCATTTTGCTGTTTTCCTTTCTATCAGATCAGAATTCCGCTACAACTCGATGAGACCCGTTTCCATAAGGGCCCGAGCGGCAATACCAAGCCCGACGAGGGTGATGAATAGGGCGCTCGCCGCCGGCAGAAGGCGAATGAACCTGCTTTGAATGGGGCTGCGGTTGAAGAGCCGCCCGGCATAAACAAACAGGATGCCGATTGCGGTAAGCACACCGGCCAGACCGAGGCTGAATGCAAACACCAGTACCAGGCCGAAGCCTACGCGGTTCAGGGCAATGGCGCTGAGCAGTACGACCAGCGCAGATGGGCAGGGAAGCAGCCCGCCGGAGATGCCCAGGGCTAACAGGCTGCGCCAGGTCACCGGAGCGCCATCCGCTCCAGGAGGTAAGTGGGAATGGAGAGCAGAACCATTTTCATGATCTAGGTCATGTTCCTGCCCATGTCGATGCTCGTGAGGCTGGGAGTGGTCGTAGCTGTGGTCATGGGCATGGGTGTGATGCGCATCATCCGGATGGTGGTGATGAGGATAATTAGATCCGATCTGGCTCAACCTGCTGAACGAGCCTGACGCTCTCAATCGGCTCACAAACAGGTTTGTCCCAATCCCAACGACGAGCAGCCCCGAAAAGAAACTCAACCAGGGGAATAGCGTTTCCGGCAGGACATAGCGGGCGGCAAACAGCGTGACCAGGCCCAGAGCGAAGACGCCGGCGGTATGCGTAATCGTCGTGGCCAACCCCAGATAAAAAGCGTGCTTCGCCGTGCCACGGGCGCCAACCAGATAAGCCCCTAAGATCGTCTTGCCATGTCCGGGCGTCATGGCGTGCATCGCGCCCCAGAGAAATGAGACCGCCACGGCAATTAGCAATGTGGGCAGCGTGATTTTATCGAGCAGGATCAATCGGGTGAATGCATCATTACGGTCGAGGAGGGATTGGCCTGAAACTGCCTCTTTCGCGTCGCTCCGTCCTTGAGAGGTGATTGGGGATGAAGCCACCTGGAAGGATACCTGGCGCTGGTCGAGCGGGCTGGAGAGTAGATCCTCCGGGTAAGCGACCAGGCGGTTACTCAGACTGGTGGTCGAAAAATCGCCTTGCAGGGAAACCTCCTCGCCCGTAACCACGATCTCCCGCCAGCCCAGCCGGCTCGAATAGGATTGATTTTCGAACGTTACGCGCATCTCCCCCATGGGGGATGGCAGGATGGCTCCAAAAGCGCAGGTCAGGCGCAGGGTTGCCAGCCCGGCCTGCCCCGGCGGAAATTCAATCGTTGAGGAGATGGTTGTAAGTGGAATGCGCTGGCTGTTTAGCCGCAAATCAAGGTCAGCGCTAATCTTTTCACACTGAGCTGGATGGTAAGTGGAGATCTCTTCAGGATCTACCTGAGCGTTGGAGTTGGCGTCGATGGAGTCTATTTCCTGGAAAGCGGCGATCTCCGCCATATCCAGGACGTAATCGATGGTAATCGTATCTGGCTCTACGTGCAGCCCGGCATAATGATTGATGGTGAAGTTTCCCAACGGATGGGCGAACGCGGCTGGCACAAATACGAGGACGATCACCAGAATTAAAGCTAGTGTTACGGAATGACGGAATCTTCTCATCTCATTACCTCAAAATCTGCACCAGGGTCTAATTATCTGAAGAAGCTGTTGCCAGCTCATCCAGGGTACGCTGCGCTTCCCCAGCATAAAGCAAAGAGAAATGCGGGTTGATGGCCAGGGCAAGCTCCAGATGGCGACGCGCCTGGGTATGGTCACCAAGACGGTAGTGGATCATCCCGGCATGGAAGAGCTTCAACGCATCCTTGGTTCCCAGGCGCAGCGCCTGCTGGGAAAATTTTTGCGCCTCACGATAGTCGCCGGCCTTATACAGGACCCAGGCCAAAACATCGGCAGCGTACGTGCTGGGTCGCCTTTCATACGCCTGGTAGGCCTGAGCGAGGGTCGACTGCAGAGCGAGACCATGATCGGCGTTGAAGAGGGCAATCTCCAGGTCCATGTCGACTCCGTTGGCCTGGTAAAGCTTCTGCATCACGCTCAATAGCTCGTGCTGCTTACGGACAGCCTCAGGTTGGCCGGTGATCTGGTAGAGATCCCCCAGGGCAATGATGAACTCGGGCAGCGGCATAGCTTCGCCGGCCCTGGTGAGCAGTGAGACGGCATCATTCATGCGACCCTGGGCAGCCCGCACACGGCCCAACCCGGCCAGGGCGTACACATACCCCGGGTAGCCCTCCAGGGCGCGTAGGTATTCGATTTCCGCCCGTTCCAGTTTTCCGTTGTTGAAGTACAGATTAGCGAATTGCGTGCGAGTCCAGGCGGTGCTCTCGCTCTTGGGCACCCCGCTGTCAACCGCCATTTGCATCGTCTCCAGCGCTCCGTCGATATCGCCGTAGAGCTCGCGCAGGTAGGAGATGCGCGCATAGGAACTCATGTCGGGGCGTAAATCCACCATCGCCTGTAAAGTTTGGACCGCATCTTCATAGCGCCCCAGCTCGATCTCGGCATCGGCAATCACGCCATAGGCATAGGGCCGGCTGGGGTTGATCTGCCGGGCACGCTCAGCCCAGTCCAGGGCAGCGCTGAACTGGTGGCGCGCCAGAGCCAGCGCGCCCATGGCGCTGATGGAAGCATAATCTTCGGATTGCCGAGAAAGGGCTTCTTGAAAGGCGCCCTCGGCCTTTTGATAGTAAGTGGGATCACCGGTTTCGCGGGATTTTTGCAGATAGGCCAGCCCGAGCTGGCTGTAAGCCTGCCAATCATCGGGTTGCTCGCGTAAGCGAGCCTGCAAGCTGCTTACCAGCCCGTCGGTGGAGGCACCGGCTCGATCGACGCCTGCAAGGAAAAGATCTTCCGCGGCGGCGTTCGTTTCTGGGGAGTTGTAGTTCGCAAGCCACCAGGACACGACCATAGTGACCGCTACGATGACCAACAGGGAATAGGCTGGTTGAGTGGGAAACGCATTAAGCTTGGAATTTCTCATTAGATCTCCGAAACCTGGATAAAATCCCGCAGTTTCTTCTCAATAACGGGGTGACAGGATGTTCGCTGGAGCGGGAGTGAGGCGGGATACAAAAAGGGCAATCCCGCTCACTCCCGGCCATCAACCGGCTATGGATTCTCGTGGAAACGGTTGCGGCCATCCCAGGGCGTGGAAATGAAGGGGAACGTATCAGGGAGAGGCATGTCGTTCACATCAACCCCATCACTTGCGCTCAGATAATTCGTTCCACCGATGACGCGTATGGCCACAACCGTGACGTCGTCAACCGGCCGGCGTCCATTCGGCCACCCAGCGCCATCACCTGCCAGCACCGTCAGCGGGTTCTGCATGTCCAGGGGCACCGGTGAAACGCTGATATCCAGGCGCATCAGCTCAGAGAGTTTTTCATAGTTGCCGGGCGTGTACGTCAGCAGCACGTCGCGGAGATCCAGCAAGGGTTCGGCGTCGGCGCCAAAGACCGCTTCGAGAGCCGTTGCCAGGCGAGGATTGAGGTAATAATCCACGAAGGCGCTCTCGTTCCCGGGATCCCTGGCGTTCCAGCGATCCTTATCCACGGTGCCAATAATGGCCTCGTTGACCAGCGGATTGGCCAGACGCTGCACCTGCACCCAGCCATCTTTGGTGAGGATTCCGCCATCGCCACGCAGCACCGTCACCTTGCGGCGGCTGGTGTTGGCGTAACCGCCGAGCACCGGATTCTGCGTGTCTGCCGGGCCTTCGCCGTCACGGGTGAGCATAGCGGCCGGGACTTCCAGGGCGATGGTGTGGACGTTGAAGCCCGAGAGCATATCCGTGCCGGGGCTGCGCAGGTTGAGCGTATCGAAGACGGCGCCCAGGTCGATGTAGAAGGGATCGTCGCGCTGTCCGGCAAACACCCGCATACCATCGCCCAGGTCATAGATGCCTTGTGCGGCTAGGTCGTCGTAGTCTGGCATGGTGCGCGGACCAACGTTGGATGGCACGGCGATCAAGCCGCTGCCCAGCGTTGTGCGCTTCTTATCCTTCACCATCGTGACGGTATATTTTTGACGCAAACCCAAACCTTCCGAACCTGGTCCATCGAGCGTGGTGATCGGGGGCAGGGCAACATAAGACAGGAACAAGCCGAGATCCTTGTTGATACCGCGAAATTCGCTGCTAAACTGGAATTCAAAGCGGATATCTTCGGCCTTGCCGTCTTTGTTGTTATCAATGTTGAAGGCATACAGTACGTTGGGATCAAAGTTCCAGTAGTTGGGGCCAGAGCTG
>DATCIL010000457.1:0-14761 GCA_036507795.1 Anaerolineales bacterium
CTCCCCGGCGAAGGAATCGGCCACGACCCCGCTGACCAACAAGAATGGCACCCAACCCCACACGAAGAGGCCGGCGGGAGATTCCACCCAATCAGGGCCGCTTTGCAGCGGCATAAAAATGCCGAAGACTCCGATGAACACCAGCAATCCAACCCACCCGCCGCGCAGGTTGCCGCGCTGCAACAGGATCTCTTTGGATTCTTTCCAGACGATGGTCCATATATCGGCGATCATCCTTCAGCCTCCCTATTCTCCTCCATCAGGGTCATGAACACTTCCTCCAGGCTGGCTGTCTCTTTGCGCACTTCCTCAACCTGGACGCCGGCCGAAACGAGCTGAGAAACCAGCGGCGCGGCATCGACAGAATCGGCCAGGTGAATGGTCAGATGGTTATTCGATAAGTTGAGACTGGCGACCTCCGGACGGCTCTTGATCTGCTCCAGTGCTTCCGTCGAAAATCCGCGCCCGGTGATCTCCAGGCGAGGTCCACCGGATTGAGCGCGCAGGTGGTCCAATGGCCCCATTGCGACCAGCCTGCCCTGGCGGATGACGCCGACCTGATGGCACAACTTTTCGGCTTCGGAAAGGTTGTGCGTGGTCAGGAAAATTGTAGCGCCTTCCCTCTCGCCCAGTGAAGCCAGGTCCTCGCGCACGGCGGAGGCTGCCACAGGATCGAGCCCGGCGGTGGGTTCATCCAGGAAAACCAGCTGCGGCCGGTGCAGGAGGGTGCGCGCCAGGGCCAGCTTCTGCTTCATGCCGCGGCTCCACGTCCCCACCAGCTCTTTTCGTCGATCCCACAGGTCCAGGTGCGCGAGCAGATCCTTGATCCTTGCCCGCCTCTCAGAGAGAGACATACGCCACACGCGGCCATAAAATTCAAGATTGTCCTCGGCGCTCAAGCGTTCGTATAATCCGCTGTGCTCCAGCAGGGCGCCGCTACGCAGCCGGATCTCGCCCGCCTGGGTGAGGACGTCAAAGCCGAGAACTTCTGCTTTGCCTGCGGTCGGCTCCAATAGACCGAGCAGCAAGCGGATGGTCGTCGTTTTTCCGGCACCATTGGGGCCAAGGAACCCGAAGACAATGCCGGAGGGCACCTCCAGGGACAGATTATCGACGGCGCGAACGGTTTCGAAATGGCGAGTGAGATTTTGGGTATGGATAGCGGTTGAAGGCATAATCATTTTCCTAGATAGCAACAGCAAATTACCGGTTCTATATTACCAGTTTTGAAGCTCGTGTCAAATGACTTGTGAAACGTGTTTCAAGTGATTATGCTCTTGATCACAAGCCATCGTAGAGGTGGGCTTTGCATATCAGCCATCGGTTGTAACCGATGGCTGATATGCAAAGCCCGCTGAAAGCAGGTTGAAAATTGCTGTCCTCGACCTTTACAGCCCGCTTGGCGGTGAGATTTTAGATATTACAGCTGTTCAAGCGTCCATTCAGAGATATATTTGGTTTTCCAGTATAATTCTAAATAACGATATTTTGGATGGAAAGACTTATGGATATCACTCCAGCTCAACTTGAAAGATACCGGCGCTCTGCCCGAGAGCGTGAGATTGCGCGAAAGCAATGGCTGGCCACACGCCGGGAACGCGCCTCGGAGCTGGCGCATCGGGCCGCTGAATTGCTCAAAGAGGAGTTCGGCGCCACGCGGGTGGTTCTATTTGGATCGCTCTTGCATGCGGAGCTGTTCCATGCGCATTCCGACATCGATCTGGTAGTTTGGGATATCCAACATTACTACCGGGCGGTAGCGCGCTTGCTGGACCTCGATCCAGAGATTAATTTTGATCTAATCCCCGTTGAAGATGCCAGGCCAGCAATCCTGGAGCTAGTTGAAAAAGAGGGAGTGGAATTGTGAGCATTCCAGATGCTCTGGCGGCGCGCATCCGCGGATCCATGGATGAATTGGTCCAGGTGATTGAGCGGGTTGATCTGTTGAGCAATAAAGCGATTCAAACCGGAGATGATGGTTATTGGGATGGCGTGGCGTTGAACCTGCATGGATTCTACGTGGGGGTGGAGCGCATCTTGGAGGATATCGCTCGTTCTCTAGACGGATCCGTTCCCGAAGGCGTTGACTGGCATCGCGCTTTGCTGATCCAAATGGCTGGTGAAATTAGCGATCGGAGACCAGCCGTGTTGTCTCATTCAACCCAACAATGCCTGGATGATTATCGCGGTTTCCGCCATGTTGTACGAAATGTCTATGCGTTTAATTTGCGTCCATCCCGCTTGAAAGAACTCGTAGATGAATTACGACCTTGTTATAAACGGGTGAAACAGGATCTGGACGGATTTGTTCAATTCCTTGAATCCCTGATTTGAACTGCGGAAGAACAAGGGGGACAGAGCGCTCGTCAACTCCATGTTGGACAAAAGACGTTTTCCGTCGCCATCAGCGTGCTATTCGACCATCGTGCTCTGTTCAACTCTTCAGATTCCAACGCTCGTTTCTCGCTTGCCCCGCGCCGGCGCGTAGTTGCCTCCTTTGGAGATTGGCGATAGAATAAACCTGACGAGCCTTACCAGCCAATGGAGGAAGGAATGAGCGAACAGTTCCAATTTGGGGGCGAGATTGTCTGGCGCCCAACCCCGGATTACATCGAACGCGCCCATCTGACCCAATTCATGCGCCGGCACAATATTCCCGGCTTCGCTGAACTCATGCAACGCTCAACCCAGGATATCGCCTGGTTTTCCGAAGCCGTGCTCGATTACCTGGATATCCAATTTTACGAGCCTTACACGCAGGTAGTCGATCTGTCCCGCGGGGTCGCCTGGCCGCGTTGGGTTGCCGGCGGCCAGATGAACATCGTGCACAACTGCCTGGACAAATATTCCGGTACGGAAACCGAAAACCGTGCGGCCCTCATCTGGGAAGGCGAAGAGGGGGAAACCCAAACCTGGACATACGGCGAACTCCACCGGCGGGTCAACCAGGCAGCCAACGCCCTGCGCTCCCTGGGACTGGGCAAGGGCGATGCCATCGGTCTCTACATGCCGATGACCCCGGAAATTGTGGTTGCGCTCCTGGCGATCGCCAAGATCGGGGGGATTATTCTGCCGCTCTTCTCCGGTTACGGCGCCGGCGCCGTGGCCACCCGCCTGGAGGATGCCGACGCCAAAGCCCTGTTTACCGCGGATGGCTTCTTCCGTAGAGGCGATGCGGTGCTGATGAAGCCGGTTGCCGATAGGGCCGTTGAGCGAGCCGGCACCGTCCGGCACGTGATCGTGCTCGACCGCTCCGGCCAGGAGATCGAGATGGTCCCCGGCCGCGATCACTGGTGGCACGAGCTGGTTTCAAGCCAGCCCGAAGAAGCGGAGACCGAGATCACGATGGCCGAAGACGTGCTCATGGTCATCTATACTTCCGGCACGACCGGCCGCCCGAAAGGAGCCGTGCACACCCACGCCGGTTTCCCGGTCAAAGCGGCCCAGGACATGGCTTTCGGAACCGACGTGCATCCCGGCGACATCATCTACTGGATGACCGACATGGGCTGGATGATGGGACCCTGGCTGGTCTTTGGTTCCTTGATCCTCGGCGGGGCTTTCTTTGTCTACGATGGGGCCCCGGACTATCCCGGGCCAGACCGGCTGTGGAGCATGGTGGAGCGCCATAAAATCACGACCTTAGGCCTATCCCCCACCCTGGTGCGCTCCTTGATCCCCCATGGCGAGGCGCCATTCCAGGATCACGACCTTTCGTCGTTGCGCTTCTTCGCCTCCACGGGCGAACCGTGGAATCCGGATCCCTGGTTATGGTTGTTTGAAAAAGTCGGCGGCGGCAAACGGCCGATTATTAATTATTCCGGCGGCACCGAGATCTCCGGCGGCATCGTCATGGGCAATCCCATTCTTCCGCTAAAACCCTGCTCTTTTTCCGCTCCCTGTCCTGGCATCGCGGCCGACGTGTTCGACGAGCACGGCAACTCCGTGCGCAACCAGGTCGGCGAACTGGTAATCAAAGCGCCCTGGATCGGGATGACGCGTGGCTTTTGGAAGGACCCGGATCGCTACGAGGAGACCTACTGGTCGCGTTGGCCTGGCATTTGGGTCCATGGAGATTTTGCTGCGGTTGATTCCGAAGGCATGTGGTATATTCTGGGACGGTCGGATGATACGATCAAGGTTGCCGGCAAGCGCCTGGGGCCGGCCGAGGTCGAATCGGTCCTGGTCAGCCATCCGGCCGTCCTGGAGGCCGCCGCCATCGGCGTGCCGGACCCGATCAAGGGCAACGCCGTCGTGGTATTTTGCGTGCTCGGACCGCAGGACTCGCCCTCGGAAGCGCTGCGAGCGGAGCTAAAAGAGCTGGTGGCTGCCTCCCTGGGCAAACCGCTGGCGCCCCGGGAGATCCTGTTTGTCAGCGACCTGCCCAAGACGCGCAACGCCAAGGTGATGCGCCGCATGATCCGGGCTGCCTACCTCGGTGAAGAGCCGGGCGATACCTCTTCGCTGGTGAATCCGGAGGCGGTGGAGGAAATTCGCAGGGCGAGATGAAGATAGCCAGAAGCAGTAAGCAATAAGCCTTCAGCCTTCAGCCTCTCCAGCCTGAGTGCTGATGGCAGATGGCTTGTGTAAGAAAGCTGGTTAGAATCAGCCAACATCTGTGTTGATCTGTGAAAATCTGTGGTTCCAACCGCTATGAAAGGAAATAAAATGCCAGACCCGCGCATCACAAAACTCGCAAAAGTGCTCGTCCACTATTCGCTCGAACTAAAGCCCGACCAGCAGGTCACCCTGCGCACCAATCCGCTCGCCGAAGAGCTCGCCTTAGAAGTCTATCGAGAAGCCATCCAGGCCGGAGCGCACGTATTTTTGCAGCTCGGACTTCCTGGAGCGGAAGAAGTATTCTACAAGCATGCTTCGGAAAATCAGCTCGATTTTGTCTCCCCGGTTCGCAAGCTTATCACCGAAACATTCGACGCCTACCTGGCGATCGGGGCCGAGGTCAACACCCGGCAGCTCAGTGGGGTCGATCCGAAACGTATGGCCCGCGTGCGCAAAGCCTCGGCACCCCTTGACAAGGTTTTCCTGGAGCGCGCCGCCCGGAACGAGTTACGCTGGTGTTATACCGAGTTCCCCACCCATGCCAGCGCTCAGGAAGCCGACATGGGCCTCGCCGAATACCGGGATTTTGTCTTCGGCGCGGGCATGCTGGATGAGCCGGATCCGGTAGCCGCCTGGCAAAAAGAGGGGCAGCGCCAGAAGGAGTTGATCGCCTGGCTAAAAGATAGAGACAAAGTCATCATGAAAGGGCCGGACGTCGATCTGCGGCTCTCGATAAAAGGGCGCACCTTCAAGGAAGCAGATGGCAAATATAACTTCCCCGATGGCGAGATCTTCACCGGCCCGGTGGAGGATTCGGCCAACGGCTGGATCCGTTTCCGCTACCCAGCCATCTATGGCGGCCGGGAGGTGACCGATATTGAGCTCTGGTTTGAAGACGGCAAAGTCGTCAGAGAAAAAGCCGGCAAGGGAGAAGAGTTATTAACCTCGCTGCTGGATACCGATGAGGGCGCAAGATACCTGGGAGAATGGGGCATCGGCACCAATTACCACATCCCGCGCTTCACCAAGAATATGCTGTTCGACGAGAAACTCGGCGGCACCATCCACCTGGCCGTCGGCTCCAGTTATCCGGAAACGGGGGGCCAGAATCACTCCGGCTTACACTGGGATATGCTCTGCGACATGCAGGAGGCTGAGATCCGGGTCGATGGCGAACTGTTTTACAAGAATGGAAAAACGGCCATATAAAATACATTACGAATCAAGGAGGGATCATTGATGAATACAAAAGCTTTGGTAGCCGAATTCATTGGGACCTTCACGCTGATCTTTATTGGTGCCGGCGCGGCTGCCTTGGGTGTGGGTGGATTGGTCGGGGTTGCCTTTGCGCATGGACTGGTTGTCCTGGTCTTTGCCTACGCCTACGGGCATATCTCCGGCGCTCACATCAATCCGGCCGTCACCATTGGATTGTGGGCAGCCAGAGCAATTGACGGCCTGGCAGCCATTGCTTACATAATCGTACAGATTCTGGGCGGGATCGCCGCCGCTTTCGTGCTCCGTTTTGTCCTGGCAAGTTTCGACACCAACCTGGGGGCAACTGTTTTGGCCGAAGGGATAACGCCTCTTCAAGGATTGGTGATCGAGTTCATTCTTACTTTTCTATTGGTCAACACGGTCTTGAATGCCGCCGTAAGCGGCAAAGCCGGGCTTCTGGCGCCAGCCGCGATTGGGCTGACCCTGACGCTCTCCATCTTAATGGGAGGGCCACTGACCGGAGGCTCCCTCAATCCGGCGCGGACCCTGGGCCCAGCGGTTGCCAGCGGAATCTATGCAAACATCTGGATCTACCTGATCGCCCAGCCGCTCGGCGGAATTGCCGCCGCGCTGCTTTACGTCGGGCTCCTGCGGCCTGAACCTGCAACTGAAATCGTCCCATCCGTAATTGAACTGTAAATGCCACTCTGGTGCCCCAACTGCAACGCCATGCTTCCGGAAGGGACCGCAGTGTGCCCGCGTTGCGGAACCAGGTTGAATGCGGCGCAGAATGGAGAGGAAGACGCCGGCCGGGAGGATGTTTTCTGGTACAGCTCTTACATCATCGGAGTCGTTCTGATCCCCATTATTATTGCAGTGGTGATCGGCGTGATCTGCGTTCTTATTTTTGTTCTGGATTGACCTGGGATATCTATAGGGAGAGGAAAAACCATGAACTTTGACCTTACCGAAGAGCAGCGCATGTGGCGAGCTGCGGTGCACGATTTTGTCGCCCAGGAGGTTAAACCCAGAGCTCAGCACGTGGATGAGGCGGCTGAATTCAACTGGGAGGCGGTCCGCAAGATGGGTCCAATCGGACTGCTGGGATTGAATGTTTCAGAAGAATATGGCGGGACGGGATTGGACCCGGTCAGTGCCGCCATCGCCATCGAGGAAATTGCCTGGGGATGCGGCAGCACTGCGCTGGCGCTGGCGGCCCATAATTCCCTGGGCTGCGCGCCGGTATCCATGTTCGGATCGGATGAGCAAAAAGAGCGCTTTCTACCCGGCGTGGTCTCGGGCGGTAAGGAGACCCGGCTGGCTGCCCTGGCGCTCACCGAGCCGGGCGCAGGTTCAGACTTGAAAGGCGGTGTGCGCACCCGGGCCGAATTGGACGGCGCCGAATGGGTCATCAATGGACCCAAGATGTGGTGTACGAATGCCAGCATGGCGAACTTCATCGTCACCCTGGTCCGCACCGATCCAAACGGCGGATCTCGCTCGCTCAGCCTGATTATTGTCCCCACCGATACGTCCGGGCTGCGCATCGGACCCCCGGAAAAGAAGATGGGCTTGAAAGGCTCACCCACCCATGCCCTGACCTACGAAAATGCGCGCGTGCCGGCCGAGAACTTGCTGGGCGAGGAGGGCGAAGGTTTACACCAGACATTAGCCGTGCTGGACGGGGGGCGGGTGGGGATTGGCGCCCTCTCCGTCGGGCTGGCTCAGGCCGCTCTGGATGAAGCCCTGCGGTACGCTAAAGAGCGAGAGACCTTTGGGGTGCCGATCGCCAGACATCAGGCCATCCAATGGATGCTGGCCGATGCAGCCACGCAGATTCAAACGGCCCGGCTGATGGTGTACTATGCCGCCTGGCTTAAAGGTCAGGGCCGGCCGTATACGAAGGAAGCTGCCATGGCAAAATTGTTTGCCACCGAGATGGCCGAGACCGTCTGCCGCAATGCCATACAGATCCACGGCGGGTATGGGTACAGCCGTGAATTTCCAGTCGAACGCATCTACCGCGATGCCCGCTTGATGACCATCGGGGAGGGGACCAGCGAAGTGCAGCGCATGGTTATCGCCCGGCACTTGCTGCAAGATTAAGTTAAAAAGGGATATTTTGGGAGAATGAATCTCCCAAAATATCCCTTTTTTTAGGCTGAATGCGCTAAACCTTAAACAAATACCACTTATAAAAATAGTAAATGGCTGCGCTCAAGGCGGCGATAATGAACATCGCCAGCCAATAATTGGGTTGGCTCAAGATAAGCAATCCGAATCCTAGAGCGCCGCCGATATAAACGGTGACTGCGGCAAAGATGATGACGAAGGTGCCGAACAGCCAGAAGCGCATCAGCCTGAGCATTTTTTCTTTATCTGTCTCCACGGGGTTTTCCTCCTGAAAGAAATGCTTCCTTCTCCCAACCCACAGTGGAAATTGTAGCACAAGCGGGGCGCCAGCCAACAAACAAGACTGCAAGCTGTTAACTTCTCAAAATAGTTTTTAGTGCCCGGCCTCGGCGCGCGGGTCTTCTCGCAGCAGCTGTACGGCGTGTGCCAGGACCGGCGAAATAACCTGAAAGTTTTCGATGGCGGCTTTTGGACTGCCTGGAAGATTGATGATCAAGGTCCGCCCGCGTACTCCCGCCACAGCTCTCGACAGCATGGCATGCGGAGTAACCTCGAGACTGGTCGCTCGCATCGCTTCGGCCAGACCAGGAGCGCTGCGTTCGATGGCTGCCAGGGTAGCTTCGGGGGTTACATCCCGCGGGCTGAATCCCGTGCCACCCGTAGTCAAGATCAGGTCCAACTCACCCGCGTCCGCCCAGGAGACCAAAAGATTTCGAATAGCCTCCAGGTCGTCGGGTACGATGGTCTTGCGTTTGACCTGCCAGCCCTGCCCTTCAATTTCCTGTTCAAGAGCAGGACCGGAAGCATCGGGACGCTCGCCGCGCGCCGAGCGATCGGAAACCGTGAGGATACCTATTCTCAGATTCATAAGCAAGAGGCTTAATCCAAATCCTTTCCATACGCATACAGTTCCATGCGCTCCCAACCCCGCGATTCATAAAACCGCATGGCTTCTTCGTTGTCCCTGGTTACCAGCAGGTAATAGCGCCGGCAGCCTTTTTGCCGCAAGCGCTCTTCAAGTCCAGTCATCAGGGCTTCGCCGACCCCACGGTAGCGGTATTCCTGGGCTACCGCCAGGTGGTACATCATCCCGCGACGTCCATCATAGCCACCCAGGACAGTAGCAACTATTCGCCCATCCATTTCGGCGATCAAGAACAGATCCGGATCACGCTGCAGTTTCTTTTCTATCTCTTGGGGCGTGTCCGAGCGCCCGGCGTGGATACCGGGACCGGCATTCTCCCACAGCCGGTAAACCGCCGGATAGTCATCCGGATATCGAAAAGTACGAATGCGTATTCTTCCGCTAATCTTCGTGGCCAACAAGCTGCTTCCATGGTCCATGAATGCCGTCTTCGGTTACCCCGAAGTAATAGCGGTAACCATCGGGTGTATTCTGGACCAGATCGTAGCGTTCCCGGTTTCCCTGTTTAACCCTGCGGAGCAGCCCGAAATCACCGTCCCAATCCACCTGCGCTTTTGATAGATCGGGCGGCAGCTCGACATACTGAGAGATCGCATAGTGCCATAAACGCCGGGCCGATTTGCGCGTAACATTTTTGACTACATTGCCATTGCGCAGGTCCCTCACGGTGAAGTAGCGGGTGCCATCCCGCTCCTCGACAGAGACGATCTCAACGCCGGTCCGCGGGGCAACGTCAGGGAAAGTTTCGACCTTGGCCGGTTCACCTGCTTCCTTCACTTCTTCCCCGGAAACTTCCGCAGGAACTGCAGTCCCAACGGCCTCTTCCCTGCCTCGCTCCAGCAGGTTGACGATCTCATCCCGCACTGCCAGACCCGTCTCAGATTCCGAACGCACATAAATCTTATAATCATCCACCACGTAAGGAGGATCATCGCCGGCCGGGACGAGCACCCGGAGGATGTTCTTGCCGTTGGCTTTGTGCGCATCGATGGTGCACTGTAACGGCGGGCTGATCCGCGCTCTGATTTCCTTCTCGAGTTGGGCAATTGCCTGGCCGGGGTTCTGTATTCCAGCCACTGGCTTGCGAGTATCTGCGCTCATTCCAATAAACAGCGTACCGCCATTGGTGTTGGCGAATGCGCACACGTCCGCGATAATTGCGTACAAGCGCCCGCCGCGGACCGACATGCTTTCATGAAAGTCCTGGACGATATTGGGTCCTTCCTCCCGAGCGGCGCGGACAAAATCATACGCCGGTTCCGCTTTTGCACGATGTGGCCGGGTGCGGGCGAAGTCATTGCTCAAGAAAAGATCCTTCAATGCCTTGAAATCAACTTTCGGGAGCAAGATGTCCGTCGCCCGGTCGCCAACTCCCAGATTTTTCCTGCGCTTCGGGTCCGTAGTCAGCCGGTGAGCATCGGAACCCTGGATGCAGTGCATCCGGCGCGGATACTCCGGCTTGGTTCCGCTGAAAAAGGCGGCCGTCGTCCGGCGTCCTTTTTGCTCGAGGTCGGTCACCTCCAGGGCGTGCAGATGGGGGTCCTGGGTATAGGCAATCCTGGTTTGCCCGCCAAAAGCGAAACCCCGCATGGCGACTCCATTACTCGAATTGGCGTGAGCGGCGATGGCTAATCCCCCAGCTTCATCTATCACGCGGTAGGCGGTCAGAACATCGCTGGTCGCGCCCACTGTATCAGAACCTCTATCGAGCTGGTCCGGCGGGACGTTTAAATCCAGCAGCAAATGCTCGATTTCCCGCACAGGCTTATCCTCGGGAAAAATCCCCATAATATGAAATCCGAACGTGGCTGTGAATTCAAAACCGGGCAAAACTAAAATTTTAGCCAACAGGCGCCGGTACTCGTTCAACCGGGTTTGCTCCTCAGGTAACAGGCGCTTTGACTCTTCTAGAAACTCCAGGCGTTGAATTTCGTCCACCATGTGGCGGTAACCCGCCACTGTATTGTGATCGGCAAAAGCAATAATATCCAATCCCCTTGCATCGGCCTGCCGCAAAATATCAATAGGTGCGATTTCGGGCTGCTGGTAATCGACCGAACCGGGGGTGTGTAAATGCAAATCCATTGTGTACCACTGCATGATATGTTATGGTCCTAAATATTTCCTAATCTGATTTAATAATTCTTCGGGCATAAACGGCTTCATCATGAAACCATCTGCGCCCGCTCGTTTACATTTTTGCGAAAAATCTATTCCCGAGGACATCAAAACGTATGTTCCGGAGAGATCTGGCTCCTCGCGCAAACGATGCAGCAGATCAAAACCGTCCAAACCGCTGACCTTATTCAGGTGAACGTCCATAATGATTAAGTCAGGTCGCTCATGTTGGATCGCGCGGTGAACTTCCTCGCCTTTTAGGGATACACCTCCCCCAATTTTGGCAACCTGGTACCCCTCTAGCGTCAAGAACGTGTCCAGAAGCGAGAGCATATTTTTATCATCGTCAATCACCATAACCTTAGGCATGCTCTCTCTCTTCAGCCAGAGCTTCCTCGGACTTTTCCTGCGGTGCTGCTTCCTCCTCAGGCTCCAGGGCCGCCGCCAACACGTCGTCGATGGTCTCGACGAAGATGAATTTTATATCGCTCTTGACTTCCTCGGAAATGTCTTCCAGGTTTCCTTCATTCCGCTTGGGAAGGATGACCTTCTTGAGCCCACTGCGATGGGCGGCTAAAACCTTTTCTTTTATTCCCCCAACCGGAAGCACTTGACCGCGCAAAGTGATTTCGCCCGTCACGCCGACATCGGCGCGCACCGGCCTGCCAGAGATCAGAGAAACCAGCGCAGTGGCCATAGCGACTCCCGCTGAGGGTCCATCCTTCGGCTGTGCACCGGCAGGAACGTGCAGATGAATATCTGATTGGCTGAAGAAACCTGGATCCAGGCCCAGATCTTTCGCCCGGGCGCGCACATAAGAGAGCGCTGCCCTCGCAGATTCCTGCATCACCTCGCCCAGCGAGCCGGTCAATTGAAAACCCTTTTCGCCGGGCATGCGCGTGGCCTCGATAAACAATACATCTCCACCGGTCGGTGTGTAAGCGAGAGCGGTCGCCACGCCGGGAACCGAGGTGCGCTCAGCAATCTCTTCATTGCCGAAAAAGCGCCGGTGGCCCAAAAACTCTCGGACGCTTTCTGGTGTGATCTCGATGTGATCCGTCTTGCCCTCTGCGATGCGGGTGACAACTTTCCGGCAGACTGAACCTATCTCCCGCTCGAGGTTTCGGACGCCCGCTTCCCGCGTGTGGCCCCGGATAATCGCTTGCAGGGCATCCGTGGTGAAAGAAACCTCCCCCTCCAACAAACCGTTCTCTCTCAATTGCCTGGGGATCAGGTAGCCCTTGGCAATCTCGATCTTCTCGCGCTCGGTGTAGCTGGGGATATGGATAATCTCCATGCGATCGCGGAGGGGCCCCGGGATAGGCTCCAGCAGGTTGGCGGTGGTGATGAACATCACCTGCGAGAGATCAAAGGCGACCTCCAGGTAATGGTCGCGGAACTCGGAGTTCTGCTCCGGATCCAGCACTTCTAACAAAGCTGAAGCCGGGTCCCCGTGAAAATCGAAAGTCAGTTTATCGACCTCATCCATCATAAACACCGGGTTGCGCGTTTCTACCCGCCGGATGGCCTGGATAATCCGCCCCGGCATAGCCCCGATATACGTGCGGCGATGGCCGCGAATCTCCGCTTCATCTCGCATTCCACCCAAAGAAATCCGGATGAACTTTCGCCCCATGGCGTGAGCGATTGAGCGCCCCAGCGAGGTTTTGCCCACCCCCGGCGGTCCGACAAAGCACAGGATCACGCCTTCCCTCACCCGGCGGATGGTGTCCTCGGTTTCCTGGATTTCCAGCTGGTCACGGCGTTCCTGGCGCAGCTTGCGCACAGCCAGGTATTCCAGGATGCGCTCTTTCACATCCTCCAGGTCGAAATGATCCTCGTCCAGTACCTGCCGGGCGTGAGCGATATCAAGATTATCCTCGGTTAGCTCCGACCAGGGCAACGAGACTAGCCAATCCAGGTATGTGCGGATTACGCCATATTCTGCAGCAGCTGTGGGCAGGCGTGAAAGACGATCCAACTCTCGCCGGGCCATCTTTTCAGCCTCTTCCGGCATGCCGGCTGCCTCAATCTTCTTGCGAAACTCCTCCACCTCCGCTGCCTGCTCGTCGCCCTCTCCCAGCTCCTTTTGAATAGCCTTGAGCTGCTCCCGTAAATAATACTCCCGCTGGACTTTTTCGATTTCAGAACGCGCCTCGTTCTGGATTTTCTGACCGATCTCCAGAACTTCGACCTCCCGGGCCAGTAATCCGACCAGCTTTCGCAGCTTCTCTCCAGCAGAATCCATTTCCAGGATCTCCTGGGCATCCTTGAGATCCATGCGCTGAAAATTGGCGATCGTGTAAACTGTCTGGAGTGGGTCTTCTAAATCCACGACGGAGGAGACCAGTTCGCGCGGGATAGAGGGGATCATTTCGGCAATGCGCTCGAACTGCTCCCTGGCGTTGCGCGCCAGCGCTTCGACCTCCAAGTCATCCCCGACGGTTTCTGGTATCAGCGTGATGTTCGCTCTTAAATAGGGTTCGAGCTCGGTGAACTCCTCGATGCGGAAACGCGCCAGGCCCTGCACCAGCAAGCGAATGGTATCATCCGGAGCGCGAAACAGGCGATGCACCACTGCCACAGTTCCGGTAGAGTATAGATCTTGCGGTTCCGGCCGGTCCAATTCGGGCTTTTCGGAAGCTACGAGGCCGATCAAGCGCTCTTCTTCCGCCACAACATCATCGACCAGGCGGATCGAGCGCGGCTGGCCAATGGTCAAAGGCACCGCCGTCTGGGGGTATACTACGACCCCCCTTAGCGGCAGTATCGGCAGGGATGCCGGAATCTGATCCTGATAAGCTTCGACATCGACCTGTTCCTGATCGGACAATTCGCCTTCATTTTGAAGGATGCGAGTCATGATAGGCTTGAAGATCAATTCCTCCAGGGCGCGATCATCTTCCTCGATCCAATCCAAGATTTCCAACACGTGATCGTTCCAACGCGATGCGGTCATATTGCTCTCAATCTTCCACCTGAATTTTCCGGGCATGCTGCTTTGGCAAGATCACCGTTAAAAACCCTTTTTGGTACTCGGCGCGGACTCGATCCGCAATCACCGGTCCCGGTAATTCCACTTCCGACTTAAACTCGCCAAAAAAGATCTCCATCTGGTGGTATGCTTTTCGCTCGGCTACATCCGGACGAAGGCCTCGGATGACCAGGTTACGACCCGTGAGGGAAACCGAAAAATCTTCGTCCTTCATCCCAGCAATTTCCACCCTTACAACGACCGCCGTCTCCGTTTCGTAAACGTCGGTTGGAGGCCGCCAGATTTGAGAGCGCATCGCCATGCGCCAGCGCCCGGAGCCAGTGGGAAATGCCTGCACATCATCCGGAAGACCGCCGCCCAACTGAAACGGCCCTGAGTCCAATATTACTTTAACCATCGCCCTCACTCCATTGATACATGTTCACAAAGTTATAATTATACTTGAATATCCCAGAAGTATAACGTCCCCTCGCTATGCGCTCGTTTCTTTGCCACCCTCCACCTTCCAACTCAATTAATGGCTCTGTTGTTCTAAAAATTTTATCATCTTTTGTCATATGAAGTAATAAAGGACTATCTTAATCTTATTGCGAAATCTGAAACATGGATTTTGTTTACTACGTTTATCGTAAAAACTCTTATAATGTTTAAGAGATACATTAAATAATAAGGAATGTGAATTTTCACAGTCTGCGTCTTCTATAGAAATTCGTTACTTATCAGAAAGGCTCACTTCCTGACATGTCTACACCCAACCCAAACTATCCTATCCTTGAATTGCGCGTCGCACTCACAACCAGTGATTATGAACG
>DATCIL010000458.1:0-5170 GCA_036507795.1 Anaerolineales bacterium
TTGGCGAGGCTCCGGGCCGCCTCTCCAGGTTTGACAACTCTGCCCAGAATACGCGATTGCGAGGTCATTTCTCGGGTTTTTCCCCGGCAAATTCTTGAATTTTTTGAAAACCTGCGTCGATGATTGATTCGATCTCATCCATGGTTGCGCGGAACTCGACGACCGAGCGCCCGATTGGATCGTCTATATTATGGGTTCTCCCTGCCATTTCGCTCAACAGGTAGACCCGGCCGGATACTTCAGGAAATTCCGCTCGGAGGGCTTCTTTGTGGCCGCTTTCCATGGTAAGAATCAGGTCGAATCCTTCGAGAAGCTCCTGGTCCACGCTGTGCGAGCGATGGTGGCTGATATCCAGGCCGCTCTCCTGCATCACCTTTTGCGAAAGCTCAGCGGGAGGATGGCCCTCTAACGCCCAGGTGCCTGCCGAAGCGACGCGCCAGCCAGAAACCTGGCCTGCCTGAGCTAACCTGGCTTTAAACAGCGCTTCTGCCATGGGTGAGCGGCAGATATTGGCGGTGCAGATGAATAGGACTGAGGGCATGGGAGGCGTAATACGTATTTCGTGTTTCGTATTGCGTATTTCGTATTGCGTGTTGCGTGTTTCGTAAGATCTAATTGGGTTTAGGGCCAGGCTATGTGAGGTGAGTGAGGTTGGAAGGGTTGGTTTTGGGCTGATGCATGCCGAGGATGCCGACAAAGAGCAAACCAAGCAAGGTTTGAGGCAGCAGGGCGATGATGTGCAAAAGGATCCCATAACCCAGGGCGCGCGCCTGGGAAATCCCGAAAACGGCCAGGGCAAGGATGCAGAGGTATTCAAAAATGCCGATCCTGCCAGGAACCGCAGGCAAGGACAGGCTGATTTGAAGAACAATGAGGACCAGGATTGGGGCGGTCAAAGGCAGATTAATCTCGAGCGCCCGCAGGGTGAGATGGTTCGTGAGGACCGCCGTACCCCAAATAATCAGCGACCAGAAGGCTGTTTTGCCGAGGTCTCGACGCCGCTGGAAAACCTCTAAGCTGGATAGCCCGGAACGAATCCAGCTCTGAAAGTTCGATTGGAGCCCATCAGGGAGCCAGCGAGCCAGCACATGCAACAGGCGTGAGAACCAATCAAGCCGGTAAACGACGAGCAAAGCCAGACCCAAACCAGCAAAGGTGATAATGATAAAAGAAAAAACCGATTGGTTGATCCACCCAGGCAAGGGGATCAGGACAAACAAGATCAAAAAGAGAAAGACATAGGAGAGCATGTCAAACAGCTTCTCCACCACGACGGTACCCAGAACAAAGGCGCGACCTATACCCATACCTCCGGCGACATAGATTCGGCTGAGATCACCAACCCGGGCCGGATAGATTGTGTTCAAGGCCTGAGCCGCCAGGATAACCATGAAGGCGCGGGTAAAGTTTATGTTACCGCTTTCCGGCCCCATCAGCACTTTCCACCGGATAGCTTTCCCTACATTATTGACCGCAACACTTATCAGAGCCCAACCGATCAAGGCAAAGTTTGCTCCTACGAAAACGGTTTTCACTTCTTCGAAGGAAACATCCCGCAAAGCCAGGTATAAGGAAACAGCCGTGATCAGAATTCCGAAGACCAGGCGGAAGTATTTGGTTGAAAGGAGTGGAACAAGGTAATTAGGCAAGTAGGCAATCAGGCAATTAGGCAATCAGGCAATTAGGCAATCAGGCAATGGCGATTGAAGACAATCGCTCAGGCAACCGCGAGTGGTCAATCGGTGGACTGGTATATTGGTAGACTGGCAGATCGGGAAATTGGTATGAGGAAGACTTTCATGGCGATATCGTGAGAACGCCGAGGCTTGAGCCAGCGATTGGTGCGGGTGTTAATGGGCGGGATGATAAAAAATCTTTGCGTATCTTCGCGCCCTTGGCGGCTTTGCGGTGAGAATTTAGTTTTCGCAACAGAGTCATCCGTGGTTGCTTTTCTGTTTTGATGGAGAGACGTATGCGTACCAGGCGGCGATGGCGAGGCCCCAGATAGCCCAGATGAGGGGTGCGGGGCGAACCATGCCCCAGGTGACAGCATCGGTGATGCCATGGACAGCCAGGGCCAGCTGGCTGCCCAACAAACCCGCCCCTACTCCGGCGATCCAACCATCCTGGATCTGGCGGCCATGTCGATAAACCTGCCAGGCAGCCGCAATCACCAGGAAATAGGCTGCCAGCCAGGCAATGAATCCGGGTAAACCCAGGTCAACGGCCAATTGAAGGAACAGGTTGTGAGCGTGCATAATGGAACCGGGAGCGGCAAGGAAAAACGGATAGAGGGTATCGGCAACCCGAGTAAAGGACCCAATTCCGATACCCGTGAAGGGGAAATCCTGGATCATATAGACCGCGCGAGACCAGATTTCAATCCGTCCATCGGTCCCGCTAATCGTGTCGCTCGAAGAAAGAGCATCCAGCACCGGCCTGATCCCGAGAGACGAAAATACGACGATGCCACCGGCCAAGACAGCTGCAAACACTAACCAGCCCCAACGCCAGCGCAGGATTACCAGGAGCAAGAAAAATGCCCCCAAGGCCATCCAGGCGCCGCGCGATTTCGTCAGAAACAGTATCGCGCTCATGACGATAAGAACCGCAGCGAACAAGATACGCTGCAGCCGTGATAAGCGCCGCCAGCCAAAGAGCAGAATGCCGGCGGCCAGGGGCAGGAGGTAAACGAGATAGCCAGCCATAACATTGGGATGGACCGCATCTGAAACGAGCAAAGAAAAGCGCTCATATAGCGCGTCCGGTACAAAAGGCAGCTTTCCACTGGACGGCCACAGGACGCTGAAGGGCGCAAAGGCGGCTAAAGCCAACCCCGTTGATAACAGGCCGTAGACGAGCAAACGCAACCTCGCCTGGGTCGCCGACCAATTTACTACGGCGTAATACAAGGCGACGCCGGTCAACAAGCGGTAGACCTGCGGCACGGTATCCTCCGGCAGCGCAGTCGCCCATAGGGTTACTGGCACCATCAGGAGGAGCAGCGTAATGCTCCAATCGGCGGGCGTGCGCAGGCTCAAGCGGCCCGTCCCCGCCCAACGAATAACCCAAAATGCAGCGGCAATCCCGACGGCAACGGGAAGCAGCCGAGGGAATACGACGCTGGCGGCGATGATCCCGGCGACAGGCCATATTTCAAGGCTACACAGAAAGGACGCGGCGTGGCGGAGGGAGAATTGCGATTGGCGATTGGCGAGGGGCGTTTCGGAGGTTATGGGGCGCATGTACGTATTGCGTGTTGCGTATTGCGTATTCGGTAGATAGATTGTTGACGCGACTCACTGTTCCCAGGTAGCCAACAAGGTATCGACAGCTACTGGATCGCATCCGTAATATGCCATAATATCGGGCATCTGAGCGACCAGAGGGCCGATCTGCCCGATTGCTTGCTGCCTTTCGGATGGCTGGATTATCCCAAAACCTTCAAGATACTTCACATAGGCTGGAATGAGTTCCAGTGCTGCGGCGACGTCATATGGTTTTCCACCAACTATGGAGAATGATTCGCCCAAGATTTTATCCATACGCTTGGGATTGGGCATCAGTAACTGGGATGGATGAGATACACCCGCCTTTTTCCCCTTCTTCATCCGCTTCTTTGATTTTTTATCCGCTTCAATCTGAGCATAAAAAATCTCACTCCATTTGTGAAAGGCCATCAAACCACGCGTCAGGGGAACACCGGCCCGCCACTGCGAGGCGATGAATTCTATTTGCAGCGTACTGAACTTTCGCCGCCACGTTTCGGAGCCGATATCTTCAGAAAAGTCCGCGATGCTCCATTTGGTGCGATCAGGGCGCGAGATCGTCGGAATGAACCAGTCTAACCACCCCTCTTTCCACTGAAGCAAAGAGGCGGTGGACTCCAATAAAACAGGATCGTCGGGGTGCGGGTCATCCGTTTTTTCCAGATAATCTACCAACATCAATTCCATCAATGTCCCGGCATATTCATCGATGGCCCAATCGATATACTGGGTAGATTCTTTAATCTTTGGCCAGGCCGCTTGCATAGTAGCGATTAAGTGTCTGATCTGGCCATGATATTTCAACTGGTCGATGACCATGGCGAATGTATCGAGGTCCTGGCCAGAAGTGTAGGGGGCAAGCAGGTCTGGTAATTCATCCCAACGCCCTTCGATAATCGCGAAGTTGATCAAATCCCGATGATAATAATGGCTCGATGCCTGGAACAGTTTGGAGGCGAGTTCCTGCATCCTGTCCAAAAGGCCAGCATAAATAGCACGTTCCTCCGGCGATCGTTGATCAAGGTTTCCACGGATGGATGTCAAAAGTTCGAATGCATACTCATCATCCAGCACGCCAGATTCCAGGGCGCGATTGAAAACCACCCTCTGTTGTTCGGGTGTGGCAGCTTCGAAAAGTTCCCAAACGCCCGATGCATCAATTCCCGCCTGCTGGGCGATTTGAATTTCAGCTTCTAATTTTTTCTCAAAGTCCATATTTTTGACGGAGGACCTGGTAGATAAACAGGGGATTGCCGAGCAGGTAGCGGCGCCATTTACCACGCGGATCCATGATCAGGCGCCAGAACCATTCCAGGGCCAGGAGGTTCATGAGACGTGGGACGCGCGCCTCCACGCCGGCCACGTAATCAAAAAGCGCGCCAACCCCCCAGCAGACCGGCGCTTCGATTTGTTTGCGGCGCCCGGCGATCCATTTCTCCTGCCTGGGCACGCCCAGGCCCATAAAAACGACGTGAGGGGAAGCTGCATTGATCTCGTGAATTACGTCGGATTGGCTCCTTTCGGAAAACCATCCATCGCTGCAGCCAACAATTTTTAAGCCGGGATACTTATTCTGAAGATTATCACTGGCCAGCCGGGCAATACCGGGCTCCCCGGCCAGGATGTACAGGCGCAAACCGGCCTGCTGCGCCTGCCGGCAGAAGTCGTGGATCCAGTCTGCCCCGGTCATTTTGGTCAGGCGAGCCCCGGACAGAAAGCGTGCAGCCCAGGCAACGCTGATGCCATCGGCATAGACCAGGTCGGCGGCAGCCAGGATGTTTCGATAGGCGGCGTCCTGGCGGGCGATATTGAAGCAATGGGCATTGACATAGAATATCGTGCGGCGTTCCTGATCCCGGCTCCACTCACGCACCTGCGCCAGCAGTCCCGGCAAGTCCAGG
>DATCIL010000459.1:0-3020 GCA_036507795.1 Anaerolineales bacterium
GCTGCAGATTCTCAACCGGATTTACCCACATCGCCGGCCACAGCAGGACAAAAACCGCGGCCCCGACCAAAACCCAACCGATCAGCGCGCGCCCCCAGCCCCAAACGGCGTGGATAGCAACGCGGCGCTGAGAAAGCCAATCGCGCGCCAGATCCAGCAGCGCGACCAGACCCAGAAAAGGAGCCAGGAAGAAGGCCGGGGATTTGGTCAACCAGGCCAGGCCAGCAGCCGCCCCGGATAACCCCAGGTAAATTGCCTTGCGTTCCGAACGATAATTCAGGAAAGCCAGGATTGAAAACAGCATCAGGCTGCTCAGCAGCCCATCCAGATGCAAGAGCCGGGACAATCCCAGGTGAAAGGGATCAAAAGCGATAAGCATAAATCCCACCAGAGAGGGCTGGAACCCAACCAGGCGTACGGACATCCAGAAGGCCGCCAGAAGCGCCGCCGCGACCATCAGAGCCACCAGCAACCTGCCGGTTTGCAGGAGCGCCAGGGGTTCCAGGCCGTGGCCCCGCAGCACGGGCTCAATCTGGTTAGAATCGGTCAGATACTCATGCACATCCCGAGAATACTCCGGATAGCGCCAGAGCAGAGCAGCGGCGCCGGCCCAGGTCACCGTTACACCCGGATGCTCACGGGTGAAGGTATTCTCCAGATCACCTTTTGCCAGCGCCAGGTAAAAATTTCCGGACCGCGCCAGCCATTTTGGCTCGTCGGCGGTAACAAAGCGATCCAGCGCCAGGAACCGCGGCAGCGCGATGGCGGCGAGCAGAACAAAATAAGCCACAATTCTCTGGCGATTAAACAGCATGGGGACAAGGCTCAAGCAGGCTTCTCGCCGGGTATTTCCGTAACGACAGTTTGCGAAAGCCACAGCGCGCCCGGCAGCGCTTCTAATAAAAGCATGAAGCGGGTGATCACGGCCAGGGTAGAGGCCTGTTCTAAAGTGGCGCCCAACTGCATGTAAAGCGTGGTCACAGCCACCTCGCGGAGGCCGTACCCGTTGATCGAGATGGGCAGCATACTCACAAGATAGGTCAGCGCCATCACGCCCAGGACCTGGTAGAGGGCCACCGACATTCCCAAACCGTGCGCCAAAACCCAAATAGCAAAGAAGACAACGAAAGTGGACAACCAGGAGAGCGCAAACGACAGAATCAGCACGCCCGGATGGCTGATCCAGATTTGCAATATGCGCCAGAGACGCCCGATCACAGCACTCAACTTCGTTACCCACCTGTCGAGCCGGCCGGCAGCCAGGCCAGCGCCGGACATCAGCCAGCCCGGAGCCCTGGAAGCGGCAAGATTTTGGAGCAAGGCAGCCGGGGTTCCAAATACAAAGAATGAAAATGGAAGCAAGGTTAGCGTGGCAAACACATTCAGAAAGCGATCGATCACCACGGAGGCCACACTGATCGACCAGGTGGCATTAAACTTTATCAAGCTGACGATCCTGACGGTGTCGCCACCGATGGTGGAGGGCAAAAAATTAGACGCAAAGGCGCCGGTGATCACAATCTTCAGGGTTTCCAGAAATGGAATCTTGATCTCTTGCGCGCGCAGCAGGAGGTTCCAGCGAAATGCATTCATCACCATTCCGGAGAAGTATAGAGCGAGCACCACGGGCAGCAGCCAGAAAGGCGCGCTGACCAGGCTTTCCCAGGTCTGGCTCCAGTCCTGGCGGCTGATCAGCCAGAGGAACAGAGCAATGGAAACCAGCGTACCAGTCCAGCGGATCATACGGCTTCTTGAAGGGAATCGGGACCGACCAGCTGAATGATTCATTTCAACCCAAATACCCCAGGTTTCGCAAGCGTTCTTCCAATTCAGCCACCTCGTCCACAGACAAATCCTGGGCGGCGGAATCAATGGGCTGGCGGTCATCCCAGACCGAGGCATACTCGAGCTGCTCTTTTCGCTCCGCCGATAAGATCTCATGGAGCACGCGACCATCCAGGTCGAACGGGACCGGCAGACCCGCCAGAGCCAGCAGCGTTGGAAGTACGTCGGCGACACTCGCATCTTGGATGTTTGCGCCGGATTGGATGCCAGGACCGGCGGCTACCAGCACTCCCTCCGGGCGGTGGCTGCCCGAATCCTGGTATTCGGATGGTCCCAAAATTTGCGGGCTTTCCAGACCGAGCTTAACCGAAGACTGGTAAGCGTAGTTTTGAATCGAAAACAAGATGTCCGCGGCGCGCTCAACGTAAGGACCGTGCAGCACGTCTTCCCGGCGATTAATTTCTGTGATCAACCGCTCACCTGTAACGGGATGTCTTAGCCTCTGCAGCCCAGCAACGATCTCAGCAATCACCAGCTCCGCCGGTTCTCCTGGTTTTACGATGCCCTCAGGCTCCCGGCCCTCCAGATTGAGGAAAATTTGCCCGAATGCGCCGCGAGAATAAGCTTTCGTGCGCGACCAATCGGTATCCTCAAGAGAGATCAAGGAGCTCACCAGCTTATTTCGCGCCGGTTTTGATATGATCTGAGCTGCGCTTCCTAAACCCAAAGCGGCCAGGAGACGGTATACTCGCAACACGAGATTGCTTCGGGCCAGCCAGGTTTTCACCATTGTCGTGGGTCCGAATTTTAATTTTAGGAGCCCGATTTCCTCTAACCAACGATTGATATACATCACCCCGTAGTTTGGTCCGGCTCCGTGGTCCGAGAGCAGCAGGTAGTGAGCGTCCGGGTCAGAAACCGTCATTAAATCGCCGAGAATATCGTCCAACGCCCGATAGACCCGGTAGATCGCTTCCTGATGCTGGCTATCATGCTCAGGGTCATATCCTGGGTAGCGCGGATCCAGGTAACGCCAGAACTTGTGCTGCACGTGATCCGACTGCATGAAGACTAAAAGATAGACATCGCAGGGTACGTTTTCAACCAGGTAACGCGCTACCCGCCCTTGATATGCGAGCGAATCCAGGATGCTGTTCAGATAGAACTCTTCTTGCCCATATTGGTATACTTCGCTCTCCCCAATAACGTAGGGCCCAATTTCGGCTTCGATTTGG
>DATCIL010000460.1:0-1226 GCA_036507795.1 Anaerolineales bacterium
GTGGCGTGGAATCGCTCATCGAAGTGCCGGCGGTCATGACGCATGCTTCCACGGCCGGCTCTCAGTTAGCGGTGGATCCCGCCCTGATCCGCCTCTCCGTCGGCCTGGAGCATGTAGACGACCTTTTAGAAGATCTTAAGGCGGCTTTGGAAGAGATTTGAAAAGAACCTTCCGCGCCGCAATTGCCGGCTAGGCGTCATGTTCAGCGCCTTCAAAACTGCCGTTTACCCGGATACTTTGCTGAACGGCTGGTTGAGGATCATCACCCTCTGACCTCTAACGAGTGTTCTGGATCGCAGGCTTATGACCGCAAAATCGCAGCCAGCAAGGTTTCTCCAGGCATGTGCGTACGCTCAAGCGCGAAGACGGTCCCACCGTTCAGCAGGGTGTGCAGTGCGGCATATTGGAGCAGGTCCTGGCTTTCTGGCCTCGCTTTTGAATGGCTGTGTATCTGGCCACTCTGTTCATCAAAGTCTCCCCAGCGCTGCACTCCCAGGGCTACGAACAGGGTGTCGACTCGCCCGTAGAAGGCCGCCGGGACGATGACCTCGACCTGGCTGGAAATGCGTTCCGTATTAACCAGCTGGGCATAGCGAGCCAGCGCGGCGGTTTGTTCTTTCCGGAAATATGGTTCCACGATCGACCAGCTCTTCTGGTGGAGCTCCTCGATGCTGAGCTCATCCGGGTGACTGCGAATGCTGTCTTTCACAAGATGGGCATTGCTGTTCACTTCTGTATAAATGGGGATTGATGGATCCAATCCTGCCAGCACCAATGGGGCCGGATCGTTGCCAAGCAGGTCGCCAATTCCTTTATCCACCATCCGGAAAAACTTGCGCAGGTCATGTTTTAAGCGGTCATCCTCGTTGCCGTGACCGAAAAAGATGGCCGAGCGTTTGCCCGGCGCGCTTCCCGTTTGGGTGTGGAATTGAAGTCTTTTTTCGCCCTGTCTCTCGCCGAGAGCAGCGGTGAGATTGTCGGGGATTCCTTCAAGATCCACCTCACTAATGCCGAAGCGGCTGGCTTGAAACAGGCCCACCTTATTCTGGCTCAAGCCCAGGACATAATAATGCCCATCCCCGTACAATAAGGGAAGCAGTGGTTTCAGGTAGAACCGACCGGCCACAACCACCTGTTCGTCGAATTTTACAGGGACTCGCTGAGTTATAAAAACCCCTCGGGCCAGGAATATCGCCAGCCCGTCACTCAAATGGCGCCAGAATGGC
>DATCIL010000461.1:0-1322 GCA_036507795.1 Anaerolineales bacterium
CCCGTTTGCCCCTCCAGGGGAGGGGCAGGCGTACTGGCAGCATGTGAGTCAACTCATCAGCCGGAGTTGGGCCCGCCAGGTTCGCGGAATCCGGCATGCGCCACGCAGCGAAACGGTGAAGGTCCTTTTCAAAATGTTTCCTAACGGCCGCGCCCAGCTGATCGAGATTGAGAAAGGCTCCGGCACGCGCGAAATCGACGAAGCCGGAATCTATGCGGTGGTCAATGCCCAGCCGTTCATGCCGTTCCCCAGCGAGTTGGGGGAGGAGGCGGTGGACGTGCATGTCCGGATGCGAACCGGTAGTCGGGGACGGTTTCGCGAGGTGCAGTCGGTCGGGAGTCGGTTAACCAGCAAGCCTGATGGGTCTGGCCGGCCCTCGATGAAGTAGCAGGCTGCGGAAAGACTATTGTGGCACGGTGGAAATTCAATGGTCTGCACATCTAGGACAGGCCCTGTCTGTCTGGTTCATCTGGTTGATCTGGTCTATCTGGTTAGTCTGGTTCAACCAAACAAACGAGACAGACCAAATAAACCAAATAACGGGCTTCTTATGCTGGCGGACTTTTTCAGCATCCTGCTAGAAGGAGAATTCATGCTGAAGAAGAGAGGGCGGAGTTGGTGCATGCTCTTGCTGCTCGGAGCGATGGTCTGGTTCCCGTTGGTGGTGCAAGCAGAACCAGCCCGTTGGAACCTGGATCCTGAACATTCGACGATCGAGTTTCGTGTCACCCATATGGTCGTGTCGAAGACTACGGGGCGGTTCATGGACTATACCGGGTTTATCGATATGGATGCCGAGTCCGGTACAGTGACGGCCATTGAGGCCACGATCAAGACTGGCTCGGTGAACACGAATCACAGTAAACGGGATATCCATTTGCGGAATGCCGAGTTTTTCGACGTGGCACAGTATCCGACGATGACCTTCAAGATGAAGAGCTACACGAACACCGCAGAGGGCTATACGGCAGTAGGAGACCTCACGCTGCGCGGGGTGACCAAGGAGGTTACCCTGTCGGGCCGCTATAACGGGGCGACGAAGGACCCCTGGGGCAATACCAGAGCCGGCTTCAGCGCGGAGGGAAAACTCAATCGCAAAGACTTCGGTATGTTCTGGAATAAGACGTTGGATAGCGGCGGATTGATCGTCGGCGACGAGGTTCAGATCAGGCTTGATATTGAATGTATCAAGGCGAAATCCTAGCAGGCTGTTGAAAAAGGCCGCCAGCATAAGAAGCCCGTTATTTGGTTTATTTGGTCTGTCTCGTTTGTTTGGTTGAACCAGACTAACCAGATAGACCAGATGAACCAGACAAACCACG
>DATCIL010000462.1:0-1523 GCA_036507795.1 Anaerolineales bacterium
GGTCATGAATCCGGTTGCCAGACCGGCATGCTGCGGGATGCGGACAACGTGGTGGACGCCCAGATCAGAGGCCACCTGGGTAGTGTTATCCGTGCTGCCGTCGTCGACGACCAGGTATTCGATGCAGTCGACGCCCGGCAGTGCTCCTGGCAGGGCTTCAATGGTCTCAGGCAGGGTATCTGCCTCGTTAAAGCATGGGATTTGGATGATCAGTTTCACGAAAACTTCAAACCTGATTTGACTTTGGTGCAAAACCTTGCGAAGGTTGGATTTCCGGATCAATGCATAGGCGCAAATCCTTCGCAAGGTTCTCCGTAAAGATGCAATCAGGCAGAGTATACCATTTAAGACCTTCGGGTTCGGCGTTTACTTTTTAACCAGAGGCATGAACAGGATGATCGCCGGCGGGGTCCGGTCCAGTTTTAATTCCCAGGTCCCGGCGCCGCGCCAATTCCCGGCCCAGTCATAGACATGGGCGTAGAAGGCGATATCGTTTTGTTCAGGCAAAGCCTTGGTATCAAAGGTGTAGCTCCAGCCATCCGAGCCATCCCAGTCTGAACCCAGCGCGCTCCACTTTTCATACAGCCAGTTGCCACTATGCCAGATGAAATCAACATGGCTGATTCCGCTGGCGTCGGAGGCATCCACCTGGAGGGTGAATTTCCCGTCGGGCAGATAGCTCCCATTGACGGGATAAGTGAAGCTGGCAGCGGGCGGAGTATTATCCTTGGCGAGCCGCAGCACGTACGGATAGGCGCTGCCGCCAGCGGAGGGATGCGCCCAGGAGCGCACCTTCAGGTAGTATGTTCCAGCCCGATTGAAAAGATAGCCCAGGTGCGGGTCTCGGCGAACGGCAAAGACCTCGTCGTCGTTTTCGGCGAGGACGGAATTACCGTCGCTATCCAGAAGAAATAGATAGAGGTCAGCGTCATCTGGCTGATTATCTACCGGCGTATCGATATCCACAACAACCCGATCCCCGGCGCTGGCGGAGAATTTGAAGTAGTCGATATCTCCGCCAGGGCAGATTAATTCGTTTATGGTTTGCCCGTACCCAATGAGGGTTGCCTGGCCGGGAGCGTTGTTTGTGTCACTGCACGCCTCGATGGGCGCCGTCGCAATCTCAAAATCATCGATATACCACCCCTCGAAATTGTTGAAGGCGCCATCTAAGGTCTCGAAATGGAAGCGAACCCTGATGCTCGACCCGGCATATGGGGACAGGTCGATTCTCGGTCCCAGCCAAAAACTTTCCGGGTCGTCAACCAGCTGCAGGACGTTCTTAAAAGCTCCGCCGTTTTCTGAGATTTGCACCCAGCGTTGATCCCAGTGTTTTTCGGATCCTTCCGTCTTGTAGCGATACCAGAAGCGCAGGGTGTAATCCTGGTTTTCGGCCGGCAGCAGTATTTCGGGAGAAGTCAGGTCACCAAGGTTTGGGCTATCATTTTTATAATCGCCATCCGCTTCGCCGTAATACCAGCTATGGACCGAGCCAGCGTGGGAACGGTTGGTGTCATTGATCA
>DATCIL010000463.1:0-1110 GCA_036507795.1 Anaerolineales bacterium
TGGACTAGGCGCGAACTTTGCGCTAAGCGGCACCCGGCGATACCTGCCGCGCAGTCTACGGCGTCCGGCTGAGCCGCTTGTTAGGTGACAGGCTCTTGACCAACGGAAAATCACCAATAATGCGGCCTACATGCTTCGGAGCACCATTGGAAACATAGCCGTTACGCTCGTAAAACGCTTTGGCTGGGATAGTGCTCACCACGTCGATGTGCTCGACACCAGAGGCGATCGCGTGGTTCTCTAAAGCCTGAAGCATTCCTTTGCCGATACCTCGATGTAACGCCTCGGGAAGAACATAATTGAGCATGATCTCGGAGCCAGAAATGCTGGCGAAACCGACCACTAGACCTTTACCATTTACCGCCACGACGCAATAGCATCGGTCGATCCATCGCCGCACATTGGCGGGCGTCTTATTCTCCAGCCATTGCGCCAAAATTTCCTGATCGTTTTCGTAGTATGGAGCACAAATTTCCTTGATCGAGCGTACCAATACCGCGCATGCTGCTTCGGCGTCTTTGGGCGTTGCCTTTTGAATGGTGATATCGTCCACGTTACCTATGCCATTAGGCAGTAAAGGCCGGCCCGGCGGTCGTTCTCGCTCAGGTTTCCATCACCGTGGCCAGTTCCTTAAAATCACCTACCACGACATCCCAGTCCTCTTCAGGCTCGAGGTCTGAGTTTTGACCTGGACCGTACTCCAACAGCCTCGGCACAAAGGCCGTGCGCATCCCGTGTGAGCGAGCTGCCCGCAAGTCATAGTTATGGGCCGCCACCATCATGATCTCTTCAGGTTCCCAGCCCAATAGCTCAATGGCGCCGCGGTAGACTTCCGGGTCGGGCTTGTAATGGCGGAAGATCTCGGCACAGAGGATGCAGTCCCAGAGAAGGCCACCATGTTTAGCCATGTTGACCAGGCAGGCGACATCCCCGTTTGACAGTGTCGACAGCACGTATTTTCCTTTGAGTCGCGTCAACCCGGCTACCACGTCTGGCCAGGGCTTGCACCAGTGCCAGGCACGGTTTAAGCGGTTTGTTTCCGCTTCGCTAAGCCTGGCGATCCTATATTCGCCCAGCAATAGGTCGAGTTTCTTCCGATAAATGCCATCC
>DATCIL010000464.1:0-20204 GCA_036507795.1 Anaerolineales bacterium
GTTGACATCGATTGCGCCAACCATTACAATCATTTCGTATGGACTTGTTAAAAGGACTGAACTCACAACAACAGCTAGCCGTGACCGCGGGGCTCGGCCCGGTGTTGGTGCTGGCCGGACCGGGATCCGGTAAAACGCGCGTCCTGACGCAGCGGATCGCTTATTTGATCGGTTATATGGGTGTCCGTCCTTACCACATCCTCGCCGTAACTTTCACGAACAAAGCCGCTCGGGAAATGGAGCGGCGTGTGGTCGAATTGCTGGGTGACCAGGCGCAAGGGGTGAGCCTGGGCACCTTTCACGCCTCGTGCGCCCGCATCCTGCGTAGAGAGGCCGGGCATCTCCCGTTTGAATCAAACTTTGTTATCTTCGATACGGATGACCAGATCAGCCTGGTGAAACAGGCATTGGCGGATCTGAATATCGATGAAAAGCGCTACCGGCCCTATAGCGTGCTCGGCTCGATTTCAAATGCCAAAAATGAGCTGATCCTGCCTGATGATTATCCTCTGCAGACCTACCGGGACGAGGTTGTAGCGCGGGTATACCGGCGTTACCAGGATCTTCTGCTCGCCAGTAATGGTCTGGATTTTGATGACCTGCTTTTGTGGACCGTTTTTTTGATGGAGGAGCAGCCAGCCGCACGCGAGAAGTATGCCCGGCGTTTCGAGCACGTGCTGGTCGACGAGTTTCAGGATACAAACCTGGCCCAGTACATCCTGCTGAAACACCTGGCTTCTTTCCATCAAAACATCTTTGTTGTCGGTGATGTTGACCAGTCTATATACCGCTGGCGTGGAGCCGATTATCGCAACGTGCAGCGATTTGAGGAGGATTTTCCGGAAACCCAGGTGATCCTGCTGGAGCAGAATTACCGCTCAACCCAATCCATCCTGGATGTCGCCATGGCGGTAATCGACCGTAATCCTTACCGCAAGGCGAAACAGCTGTTTACTCAGCGCGGCCGCGGGGAAAAGATCGCCGTCCGAGAGATGTACGATGACCGGCAGGAAGCGGTCAGCGTGGTGGATACCATCGCCGAATTGGTCGCTCGCCAGGGATACCAGCCCGGCGATTTCGCCGTAATGTACCGCACCAATGCCCAATCCCGCCTGCTGGAAGAAGCCTTCTTGTATGCCAGTTTGCCCTACAAGCTGGTCGGCGCGCAGCGCTTCTATGGACGGCGTGAAATCAAGGATGTGATCGCCTATTTGCGGCTGGTGCACAATCCCAGCGATGAGGTCAGCCTATTGCGGGTCATCAACGTGCCACCCAGGGGCATTGGCAGCAAAACAATGGTGGAATTGCGCACCCTGGCTCAGCAGGTGAAGCTGACGCCGGGTGAATTACTTCTTGATTTGGCGAAGGGACCACAATCCGAACACCAGCCAGCGCTGTCGACTCGCGCTGCTACGGTGCTTTCCAATTTTGCGGTTATGCTGGCGATCTGGCGGGATGTTCGAGAGCAGCTGCCGCCCTTGGGATTGATGGACCGTATTCTCGAGGATATCGGTTATCGGATTTATATTGATGACGGCAGCGACGAGGGGAGCGAACGCTGGGAGAACGTCAAGGAGTTGCACCGGCTGGCAGCAGAATATAACGACCGCAATCTGGAGGCCTTTCTGGAGGATGTGGCTCTGGTATCGGACCAGGATACGCTGGATGAATCCAGCAATGTGCCGACATTGCTCACCTTGCACGCCGCTAAGGGTCTGGAATTCCCGGTTGTATTCATTGTCGGGCTGAACGAGGGCACCCTGCCGCATGCGCGTTCTTTTGAGGATCCGGAGGCAATGCAGGAAGAGCGGCGACTGTTCTATGTGGGCATCACCCGGGCGAAGGACCGCCTGTACCTTACTGTGCCGATGAACCGGAATGCCTATGGCTACTCTGAGCCCACCGAGCAGTCCGAGTTTCTGGAGGATATCCCCTCTGAGCTATTGGACAGCGTGAGCAGGGGAAACATCCGCCGAGGCTCGCGGCCCGCCGCTGGCTTCCGGCCCGATCGATGGGATTCTCCGGGCTCAAAGTCGGCGCAAATTCTACAGCCCCAGTATCATCCCGGCGCCCGAGTCGAACACCCGGTCTGGGGGGAGGGTATGGTATTGAACAGCGTTGTTCAAGATGATGATGAGATCGTGGACATTTTTTTTGAGGAGATCGGACTGAAACGGGTTGCCGCGTCTCTGGCGCGCCTCCAACGAATAAACTAGATGCCAATCCTCGATCCTCACTCCCTGGAGTTCATCAGTCGCAGCGCCGAACAAACCCGCAGAGTGGGCATGCGATTAGGCGCACTGATTAACTCCGGCGATGTGGTCTGTTTGGCTGGCGAGTTGGGTTCCGGTAAAACCACGTTCGCCCAGGGTTTTGCCGCTGGTTGGGGGTCTTTAGATCCGGTAACCAGCCCAACTTTTGTTTTGGTCAATCTTTACCGGCGACCGAATGGAGCCAGGCTGCATCATTTGGACGCCTATCGATTGGGCGGACCATCAGAAGCGCGTGACCTGGATATTGACGCTATGATAGAATCTGGTCCGTTAATAATCGAATGGGCGGACCGAACAATTGAGGCGCTGCCCCGCGAACATTTATGGGTATCTCTCCGGTGGGTCAATCCACATCAGCGGGATCTGATTTTCACTGCTCGAGGTTCTCATTATGAAACTCTGCTGGCGGAATTTCGCCAGCGTCTTTATGGTGGCCTGTAATGTTGCTGGCAATCGACACCTCCACTCGTTATGTTGGTGTGGCTTTATACAATGGCGCCCAGGTGATCAGCGAAGAAGTCTGGACCAGCCGCGATTACCACACCGTCGAGCTCGCTCCGGCAGTTGCCCAGATGATGGAGCGGGCGGGGGTGGGCGTGGCCGACCTCAGGGCCATTGCGGTGGCAACCGGCCCCGGTTCGTTTACTGGTCTGAGAATTGGGTTGGCCCTGGCAAAAGGAATTTGCCTGGCGCGGCATTTGCCGCTGATCGGTATTCCGACCCTGGATATTATGGCGGCCGCCCAGCCGCCAAAGCAACTGCCTCTGGCTGCAGCCGTACGGGCGGGACGCGGCCGCTTGGCCGTTGGCTGGTACCAGGCCACAAGAGATGGCTGGCAATCCGCCAACGACATTGAGGTGCTCACCATTCAAAAACTTTCGGGAAAAATTACGCAACCAACCATGGTATGTGGAGAGTTTACCGCCGAGGAACGCCAGCTTTTGGGACGGAAAAGAGTGAACGTAATTCTATCTTCTCCGGCGCAATCTCTACGGCGACCTTCATATTTGGCTGAACTGGGGTGGCGACGTTGGCAGGCCGGTCAGGTAGATGATCCGGCCAGCCTTTCACCAAATTACCTGCAATATCCAGAATCTGCTTGAATGGTCACTTTTTCCAGGATTTACCAAGGGTTTGAAAAGGAATCCAGGCTGGTGGGGAATCTAGAAGTACTCATCCGGCCTATGCAAGCGACGGATATCGAGGCGGTGACCGCTATCGACCGGATATCTTTCAGCTTGCCCTGGCCGGAACGAGCCTACCAGTATGAGCTCAATGACAATCCCGCCTCGCTTTTATGGGTCGCCGAGATCAATCCTTCAGAAGGAGAACGCCGCGTGGCGGGTCTGGTCGTGGCCTGGCTTATCCTTGACGAAGCCCATATTGCAACCCTGGCTGTGCATCCGGATTTTCGCAGAAATGGAATCGGTGAAAGTTTATTGCTCACCGTCTTAGAAGACGCATTCCTCAAGGGCGCCAGTCAGGCTATGCTGGAGGTGCGCGACAGCAACTCCGCCGCTATAAACCTTTACCGGCGTTTCGGTTTTGAGATCGCTGGTCGCCGGCTGAGCTACTACCGGGATAACAATGAGGACGCCGTCCTGATGAATTTAGGTCTCCTTGATCAGGCTTACATCGATAGAATGCGTAAATGCGTAAGAGATCAGAAAGAAGCATGAAAAGCCTTGCGAAGCTTTTCAATCAAGGCGGGGGCATTGGAAGCGAATCTTCGCAAGGCTATTTCGAAGTCAGAGAGGAGGTGAACCTTGAAGTCCGATGACATCCTCGCACAAGTAGCCAAAGAAGTATCGGTATGCACGAAGTGCCAGCTCCATTTTTCCCGAAAGAAGGCGGTTCCTGGGGAGGGACCTCCCAATGCCGAAATTCTGTTTATTGGAGAAGGTCCGGGTTTTCATGAAAACGACCAGGGACGCCCATTTGTGGGCGCGGCGGGAAGATTTCTTGAGGAGCTGCTTGAGTCGATCGGGATGACGCGCGAACAAGTATTCATCACCAATGTGGTCAAATGCCGGCCACCTGGGAATCGTGATCCCCGGCCTGAAGAAATCGATACCTGCACCAGCAATTATCTGGATCGGCAAATCCAGGCGATCAATCCGAAAGTTATCGTTACCTTGGGGCGATACTCCATGGGCTTATACCTGCCAAATGCAAAGATCAGCGATGTACACGGTCAGGCATTAAGGGTCAAAGGACGCCTGGTTGTTCCCATGTACCACCCAGCTGCCGCTCTGCATCAGGGCTCGCTTAAACCTGTGGTGGAACGTGATTTCTCAAAGTTACCGGAATTAATCGCTCAGGCCGCCGATGCGCCTGAATATACGGAACAATCTTCTGGAGGTCCGGAAGAACCCAAGCAATTAAATCTATTCTAAACCTCTCAATAAGGAACCACGTCAGTATGGAAAGTATCCGGGAATCTCTCATCAATAAACTTCACCAACGCAGCGCTAAAGTCTCTGTCGTCGGATTGGGATATGTTGGTTTGCCGCTGGCGACGGTGTTCGCCGACGCCGGCTTCGACGTAGTCGGCATCGATCTGGATCAGGAAAAAATCGAGGACATTAATCGGGGCGAGAGCTATATTCAGGATGTGGATACAGCGCAGTTGTCTCGTCTGGTCAGCGCAGGGAAGCTGTGCGCTACCGCCGATTTTTCTGTGCTTCAAGAAGCCGATGCAGTCAGCATTTGCGTGCCCACTCCCCTGCGCAAAACAGGGGATCCTGACCTGTCCTTTATCCTCTCGGCTACCGAAGAACTGTCGAAATATATTCATCCCGACATGGTCGTGGTGTTAGAATCCACCACTTATCCAGGCACGACCCGGGAGATCATGCTCCCTAAATTTAGTGAAGGCGCCAACATAAAAATCGGGGAGAACTTTTTCTTGGCATTCTCGCCAGAGCGGGTTGACCCGGGCCGGAAAGACTGGACAACGATCAATACGCCCAAGGTTATCGGGGGCATCACTCCGGCGTGCAGCCAGGTCGCCTCGACGTGGTATTGCCAGGCATTACAATCGGTCGTGCCGGTCTCTTCTGCGGAGGTGGCCGAAATGGCTAAACTGCTGGAGAACACTTTCCGGATGATCAACATTGGCCTGGTCAATGAAATGGCGATCATGTGCGACCGGCTGGGCATTGACGTTTGGGAGGTGATCGAGGCCGCCGCGACCAAGCCGTTTGGGTTCATGAAGTTTACGCCTGGTCCCGGCCTGGGAGGACATTGTATCCCGATTGACCCGCTTTACCTGTCCTGGAAGCTGCGCGCCCTGAACTACACCGCAAAATTCATCGAACTGGCTTCCGAGATCAACACCGGTATGCCGCGTTATGTGGTCGGCAAGGTTCAAGATGCCCTCAACTCTCACGCCAAAGCCTTGAATGGGAGCAAGATTTTGGTTCTCGGCGCTGCCTATAAACCCGACGTCGATGACCTGAGGGAGTCGCCGGCGTTGGACGTGATTGGACTGTTGCGTCAAAAGGGCGCCGATGTCAGCTATCACGATCCGCATATTGCGCATATTTACCATGACGATTGGGATATGGATTGTATCCGGGATCTGGACACGGCGATTCTGGATGCGGATTGCGTCGTGATTATCACCGACCACAAGACTTATGATTACGAGCATATTCTGGAAAATGCTGTCCTTGTGGTGGATTCCCGAAACGCCTTGGGATCCAGTGGACGCGGCAATCCTAAAGTGGTCAGGCTGTAGAATTTCATGGCCAATTATTTACTTACCGGGGTCGCTGGATTTATCGCCTGGCGGGTTGCCGAACTCCTATTGGAAACCGGTCATTCCGTGGTGGGCATCGATAACATGAATAATGCCTATGACGTGCGCATGAAGGAATGGCGGCTGAGCAAGATCAAGGATCATCCTGACTTTACCTTTCACCAATTTGACATCAGCGACCGTGAAGCGGTCGAAGGATTATCAAACCAGAAGTTTGACGCCGTAATTAACCTGGCGGCGCGGGCCGGCGTGCGCCAATCGGTTGAGAACCCATGGGTGTACGTGGACACGAACATTACTGGCACACTAAACCTGTTAGAACTGTGCAAAAATCAGGGGATCAAAAAATTTATTCTGGCTTCAACCTCCAGCGTCTATGGCGCGGATGCCCCGCTTCCGACGCCGGAGGAGACCAGTAGCAGCCTGCCGCTTCAGCCTTATGCGGCCAGCAAGAAAGGCGCTGAAGCGCTGTGCCACGCCTATCATTATCTTTTTGATATCGATATTACCGTTTTCCGGTATTTTACGGTTTACGGACCGGCGGCCCGGCCCGACATGGTCATGTTTCGATTTATTCAGTGGATCAGTGAGGGATATCCGGTGAAGCTCAATGGAGACGGTGAGCAGACCCGCGGCTTCACATATGTTGATGACATTGCCCGAGGCACGATCCTGGGTCTCAAGCCCCTTGGTTTTGAAATCATCAACCTGGGAGGGCATGAATCGATTTCGATTAATCAATTGATCGAGATATTGGAAGCGCGAATTGGAAAGAAAGCGCAGGTGGAACGCCGGCCGCGCCATCCTGCGGATATGCTGGCGAACTGGGCGAACGTCGATAAAGCGGGTAAAAAGCTGGGCTGGGAACCACAGGTTACTTTGCAAGAAGGGATTGCCAACCTGGTGGACTGGTACAACGCGGAGCGCTCCTGGGCGAGTCAGATCAAAACTGAGTAAAGTAAGGTTGTGTTGAGTTCGACTTATGCGTGGGCGCGTGATCTCTACTTCCGGCTGTTTCAAAACCCACTGATCCGCCGGATCATCACGAACTCGGGCTATCTGTTCAGCGCTACGGGCATTTCGGCCCTGATGAGCATGTTGCAGGGTATCCTGGCTGCCAGGCTGCTGGGCCCATCGCTGTTTGGCGTTCTGGGGGCGATCACTACCTTTGCCAGCACAGTAAACCGCTTCGCCTCTTTTCGAATGAACGAACTAGTAGTGCGGTATGTAGGGCACTACCAGGAAAATGGTGATTCCCGGCGAGCTGCGGCCGTATTCAAGGCCGCCAGCTATTTGGAGATGGGTGGTTCGCTGCTGGCATTCGCCCTGATCTGGTGGTTAGCGCCGGTGGGGGCGCGTTTTTTCGCCCACGACGCCAGCCTGGCGATCTGGTTCAGAATCTACGGCAGCATTGTTCTGGCTAATTTAATCTCCGAAAGCGCTACCGGTTTGCTGCAAATCTTTGATCGCTTCCGGGCAATTGCCATGATTACTGCCATGCAGAGCGTAATCACGCTCGCGCTAATCGCCGTCGCCTATTTTAGCAATGCCGGTTTGGCAGCCATCGTGGTAGCTTATATGTTGGGAAAGATCATCGGCGCACTGGCGTTTACCGGTACTGCTCTCTGGCAAGCACGATCATCGTGGGGTCCCGGGTGGTGGCGAGTCCCGCTCCGCCTTCTTGCCAGCGAGAGGCGCAGCCTGGTGACGTTTGCCTTCAGCACCAACATTAGCGGGACAGTCAGCCTGATCGCAAAGGATAGTGAAGTATTGTGGGTGGCCGGTTTCCTGGGCACCACTCAGGCCGGCTATTACAAGCTCGCGCTGGCTTTATCGAACCTTTTGCAGCTGCCGGTCAGTCCACTGCCAAAAGCTACCTACCCGGAACTGGCGCGCGAGATCGCCCGCCGCAACTGGGAAAACGTTCGTTACGTGCTGCGACAGGGCTCCAGGCTTTCAGCAGCCTATTCCATTGCCACAACCCTGGCGCTGGGCCTGTTCGGGCGCTGGCTCATCTCCAGGGTCTACGGCGCGGAATATCTGCCTTCCTATCCTGCCTTGATCATCCTTTTGGTTGGATTTACCTTCGTCAATATTTTCTACTGGAACCGCGTGGCCCTCTTGTCGCTCAGCCGGCCGGTGTTCCCGACAATTGTTAATTTTGTGGGCATGGTAATAAAGGTGGCGGCCATCTTGTTGCTGGTCCCTGCCTATGGTTATCTTGCCTTTGCGGTTCTACTGACTGGATATTACATCTTCACGGTTGGCATCGCCGCAGCCCGCGTGTTGCTCGATTTACGCGCCCGCATGGCCTACTCGTTCGACTGAGCTCATGAACATCGCCGTGATTGCCCCAACTTACCTTCCGGCCCGCCGCGCCAACACGATCCAGGTCATGAAGATGACCCAGGCGCTGGCTGAGACCGGCCACAGGACCCACCTGGTCGTTCCGGAGGCGGTTCGGGAGCCCAAGCCGGACTGGGAGGAACTGGCGCACTGGTATGGTTTGAAGCAGGCTTTCCCGGTTACCTGGCTGCCTGCCCATCCCCGGCTCAGGCGCTACGACTTTGGCTGGCGGGCAGTCCAGTGGGCGCGGAGATGGGGAGCGGATGTGATTTATACCCGGCTGCCTCAATCAGCCGCAGCAGCCAGCGGGCTGGGAACTAAAACGATCTTCGAAATTCACGACATGCCGAAGGGGACCATGGGTCTCTTCTTGTTGCGGCTCTTTTTAAGAGGCCGGGGGGCTTATCGCCTGGTGTTGATCTCCCAGGTTTTGCGGGATGATCTCATCGAGCGATTAGCTAACCCAGCATTAGACCGTTCTGCAATCGTGGCTCCGGATGGGGTCGACCTGGAACGATACGAAAATTTACCAGAACCTGAAGAATCTCGCCGGAAGCTGCACCAGGCAGGTAAATTAGATTTAGAACCTGAGCGCTTCACTGCCGGCTACAGTGGTCACCTCTATTCCGGACGGGGTAAAGAGCTCATCCTGGCATTGGCGGCGCGCTTGCCAGGAATAAATTTTCTCATCGTTGGAGGCGAGTCCGCCGAGGCAGGGCGGCTCCAGGCTGACGGGCAGCAGCTGGGATTGGCAAATTTGTATGTGACCGGTTTCGTGCCCAACGCCGAACTGCCGCTTTATCAGGCAGCCTGTGAGGCATTGCTAATGCCGTACCAGCGGACCGTGGCGGCATCCTCGGGAGGGGACATATCCCGCTACCTCAGCCCCATGAAAATGTTTGAGTACCTGGCCTGTGGGCGAGCGATCCTCGCCAGCGATCTTCCGGTGTTGAAGGAGGTGCTTTCGCCGAAAACTGCGGTTCTCCTGCCGCCGGATGACTTGGATGCCTGGATTTCGGCGCTGGAGAAACTCCGCCAGGAGCCAGATCGGCGAGCGCGATTCGCCAACCAGGCGCGCTCCGCCGCGCAGGATTACTCCTGGTCGAGGCGAGTGGCGAGGATTTTGGGTGGATTAGCTGGATGGTAGGTAGCTTCTCGGTTGCTAAAGCGACGTTTTCCGTCGCCAGCAACCGGGAAGCTACTACGGTTGCACGGCAACCGGGAAGATGCCTGAACCTTAAACCTGGAACATTCAATAGTAAAGAGTACAATAAGCGCATGTCGCATGGCGTTCAGAGTTATTCCCTTCCGTCCCTGTTTCCACGGATTCGCTGGTTGGTGCTTGTCCCCGCGCTGCTGATTCTGGCTTTTCTGCTTGCCTGGACGACGGCCGGATTCCGCGGCTTGCAAGGACTTGGTCCGTTTGCAGTTGTTGCCCTGCTCACCGCGGTAGTGATGTGGGCTGTCTGGAAGGTGCTCAGCGCCGATCGAAGCTTCGCTTTGCCAAGCTGGCTGGCCTGGACAGTTGTAATCGCAGCGCTGCTGCGCCTGGCAGGCGGGGTGGTTTGGTTTACGGCTTTACCGGTTTTTGGCTACGGGAATCCGGCAGAAATGCAGGGCTACGTGATGGCCGATGCCCATCAGCGCGACCAGGCCGCCTGGGAGCTGTCTCGCTCTGACGCTTCGCTCTTGCAGGCTTTCACCGGCTATCGCATGGCCGACCAGTACGGCGGGCTGCTGTATTTGAGCGCCCTGGTATATCGATACGTCGGAGGAGGAACCCACCTGCCTCTCCAAATGGTGGTCATTGCCGCCGGGTTTTCAGCTTTAGCGGTATTGTTTACCTGGGCTTTTGCCCGGCGAGTCTGGGATGAAGCGGCGGCGAAGGCTGCGGCCTGGGTGCTGGTCCTGTATCCGGAGGCAGTCTTACTGGGCGGCTCCCAGATGCGCGAAGCATTTACTGTGACGCTAACCGTGGCCGCCTTTTACGGCCTTGTGCGTTACTGGCAGGAGCGCACATGGCCGGGTCTGGCATGGATCCTGGGAGTTTTGGCTCTGAGTTTGCCATTCTCGCCACCATTTTCGGCGCTGCTGTTGGGATTGTTGGCCCTCCAGGTGGTTTTCATGGGTGGCTGGCAGGTTCTGCGCCGGCGGCGGTTGTGGCTCATTTTAGGCTTTCTCGCCATCCTGGCAGTAACCGGGGCCTGGTTGGCCTGGGATCAATTTGCTCCCCAAGGCGTGACCAATCCCGTCGCCTTGTTCGGATGGTGGCTGAAAAAGTCCGCGGAATGGCAGGCCCATCTGAGCGAGAGCGCTTCAGGCTGGATTCAGAAAATCTTCGATCGCTTCTTGCCGGCCTGGGCCCAAACTCCTTTCTTGATCCTCTATGGCATCGTCCGGCCCTTCTTGCCGGCCGCGCTGCTGGATACCAGCGCCCCAATCTGGAAAGGTATAGCCATCTGGCGATCGCTGGGTTGGACTGCCTTGCTGGCTTTTTTGGCTTATGGCAGCCTGTTGAGCTGGCGCCTTCCAGGCCGGCGCAGTGCCGCCCGAGGCTTAAGCGTGGTGATTTGGCTGGTGATATTGCTCTCCTCTTTCCGGGGAGGCGGCGATCTGTGGGACGGCCCGCGTTACCGGGCGGCTTTTGCTGGATTGCAGGCCATACTGGCCGGCTGGGCATGGATCGAATACCGGCGTTCTCGCGATCCATGGCTGCGGCGCATCTTAATCGGTTTGGGTGCTATGCTGGCCTGGTTTTTGCCGTGGTATATCCGCCGCTATACTCCGCTGGAATGGCCCGTGGTCGATCTGTTCAAGACAATTGGCTTAGGTCTGGCCAGTGCAGCTTTGCTGATGTTTTGGGATTGGGTCCGGGGACAATCACCTTGACCCGAGCAAGACAGGCATAATAATTCAGCCGTTGAAATTTGCTATTTGGAGAACTCTATGCCCTCTGCCCTCATCACCGGAGTGACCGGCCAGGATGGATCTTATCTGGCCGAGTTTTTACTTGGCAAAGGCTACCAGGTCATTGGAATGGTGAGGCGGTCCAGCACGGTAACCTTCGAGCGCATCCAGCACATCCAGGACGCCATCACCGTTATCCAGGGAGATTTGCACGACCAGAGCTCCCTCGTCGACGTTATGGAAAAACATCGACCGGAGGAAGTCTACAACCTGGCAGCACAGTCTTTCGTGCCCGTCTCCTGGAACCAGCCGGTGCTTACTGGAGAGGTGACCGGGCTCGGGGTCGCTCGCCTGCTGGAAGCCATCCGGCTGGTTAATTCGGATTCGCGTTTTTACCAGGCCTCCTCGAGCGAGATGTTCGGCAAAGTCCGTGAATCCCCTCAGAATGAAGAGACCCCTTTCTATCCGCGCAGCCCTTATGGCGTGGCCAAGGTTTATGCCCACTGGATCACGGTCAACTACCGCGAGTCTTACGACATGTTTACGGTATCGGGCATTCTGTACAATCACGAAAGCCCCCGGCGTGGTTTGGAGTTCGTCACGCGCAAGATCACTTACGGCGCAGCGCGGATCAAGCTGGGGTTGGCAGATGAACTGCGTTTGGGAAATCTGGATGCCCGCCGCGACTGGGGTTTCGCCGGCGATTACGCTGCGGCGATGTGGCGAATGCTTCAACACGACACCCCTCAGGATTATGTCGTCGGAACCGGGGTAACGCATTCAGTGCGGGATTTTTGTGAGGCAGCCTTCGGATATGTGGGCCTCGATTATCGCGATTATGTGGTGCAGGATTCGAAGTTCTTCCGGCCGGCAGAAACCACGCTGCTGGTAGCCGACCCGACCAGGATTAAGCGGGACTTGGGATGGCAGCCAGCGGTGGCGTTTTCAGAGCTGGTCCAAATGATGATGGATGCAGAGCTGCAACGACTAAGCCGAGAAATTTATTGATGTTCGCGATGCTGCGCCGGAGCGAAGCTGCTTTTGACAGCCGGCTAATTAACTGGATCACGATTCTAGGGGGACTTGCTTATCTGAGCCAATCGCTGGTCTATGCCCATACCCAATTCTCCTTGCTGGACGAAGGCGCCTACCTCAATAAAGGCTATTTATTTGCGACCGGGCAATACCGCCTTTATCAGGACTACGGTCCCTGGACAAATCACATGCCTCTGGCGTTCTTAATCCCCGGATACGTCCAGGTTATCTTTGGTCCGGGATTGCGAACGGGAAGATACCTGGCCGTTCTCCTCGGCATGCTCATCCTGCTTGGGCTGTGGATCGTGGGGCGGCGTCTTGGCGGCAGGTGGTGGGCTGCGCTGGTAGTCTGGGCTATGGCCGTCAATCCGGCAGTCATTAAGCTGTTCAGCCTGGCCAATTCGCAAGCCCTGGTCGCTGCCTTGCTTGTTTGGATTCTGGTTCTTACTCTTGGAGAGGGCCGGCCGCTATGGCAAATCCTGGCGGGTTCTGCCCTGGCGGGGTTCATGCTCCTGACCAGGGTCAATATGGCGCCGGCGCTGGTTGTGTTGATTGTGTATCTCTTTTGGCAGCACGGCTGGCGGATTGGATTCACGGCGGGCCTGGCTGCTGCAGTGCCGGTCATCCTCGGCCATGCGCTTTACTGGCCGGGTATTCTGCGCATCTGGGCTCACTGGCTGCCGGACCAGGTTTTTACGTTTCTCAGGCCATGGGGGCATCCCGCCGGTGCGGATCCAAGCTGGCGACCGGACGTAACCCCGGCAATGCGCGTGACCAGCTTCTTCCACGGCATCCGGTTTCACTTCCTGCCGTTAGCAGGAGCGGCCAGCGCCTGGCTGCTGTGGCCGAGGCGGGAGGGCTGGCAGTCGAGCGCGAAGCAAAAAACGGCCATCTTCCTATCCCTGCTGTTGCTGGTGATGGTTTTGGCGCATATGTGGGCTGCCCTGGGCCAGGATTATTGTGTTTTTTGCTATCCGGTTTACTTGTCTTTTTTCAGCTGGTTGGGATTGCTGCTGGTCGCCGCCACTTTTGCCTCTTGGAGCCGCGTGGATTCGAAACCCCATCTGGCGATCGTTGGAGCGGTTCTTTTACTCATTACGGCCGGAGTTGGTTTTGGGACGCATTCAGATATCGGCAGGCGCATGGTGTCCGGTGATCTTGTGCGCTCGTTGCTCTCCGTGCATGCCCCGCGCCTTCAATCGCTGCGCATCCTCCCTGGGACAATCGAGGTCTGGGGAGCGCTGGCAAACCGCTATGATCTCAGCTACGTGGAAGTGGTGCAGAGGACCGGCCTGGTGCTCCAGATGCTCGTAACAACGGTTGCCGGCTTTTTGATCGGTGCGGGGATCTTGGTTGTAGCTGCCCGCTTGAGCGCCAGGAAGAGCGGACAAAATACCGGAGCTTTGGCGTTGCTGCTGCTGCTGTTAATTGGATTTATCCTTTCGCCGACTGTGCTCCTGGGTGGAGGTTATCGCGATTACGATTGTGGCGGAGACGTGATCCGGCGCTATGAAACCGCCGGAGCGCATCTGGCTGAACACCTGCCGCCTGGCGCGCTGGTCTACTGGGACGGCGGAGATTCGACGGTTCCCCTGCTTTATTTGGAGCAGATTAGCCTTTACCCGGCTCAGCTCAACGGCGATTATTCGCGGCGATTGGGCGGCGAACCAGATGCTCTGATGCGCTATGGTTTCTGGAGCGAGGAATTGGCGCATCGCTGGGCGCCAGAAGCTGATATCATCTTGATCGAAGGGCAGAACTACGCTGGCTGGCTGCGCAGCCTGGTCGAATCCGGATCATACGATGAGCTCCCTCCAACTCCACCCTTAGTTGCTTGCCGCAACAATTCGGAGATTCACATCTTCCGTAAAAATCAGGTATCTTCTAAATAATGGGAGTTCCGCCTTTTTCGAGATCGGTGTATGGAACCACAGATATTCACAGATCACCACAGATATTGGCCGATTCTAATCAGATTTCTAACACAAAATCTGTGTCTATCGGTGTCCATCTGTGGTTTGTGTTTAGCGGTGCTTATCCGTAGCTCCAAATTGCAGGATCAAAATCGGCGAAAGTCCAGTAAATAAGATGTATTGGTTCCGCGTTGAAAATCCGATGATATTTGGCCTGTGGTTGGGCGTCGCCGCCTTCTGGATTCTGGGTGGTTGGCTACTGGCCCGGCACGCCTTCCGTCTCGAACCGGGGGAAAACCTCATCCTCGGCTTCGGCCTGGGATTGAGCAGCTATTTATGGGCAGCCAATTTGTTAGGTCATGGGTTCTCGCCCTACCTGACTTTCATCGGCGCAGCCATTCTTGTCCTGGGTTTGGGTCTGGCATTTGCCTGGAAGGGGCAGCGACCGCTGCTGGACTGGCGAGATTTGGGCGTCTGGCGCTGGATCGTAATCGGGTTGCTCCTCGTTTGGGTGTTTGCCCGCATTGCCCGGGGGCTGGCCATCTTTGATGATCGCAAGAATATTTCGATCATCTCGACCATGGCTGCGGGCGATATCCCGCCGCACCATTATATGAATTCGGCGGTCTATTTCGCCTACCATTATGGTTTCCAATTGTTGGGTTCCAGCCTGGTGCGTTTGGGGGGCCTTCTGCCCTGGAGCGCGTTTGATCTGAGCAAAGCCATCGCCGGAGCTTACACGCTTCTTTTGGCAGCGCTGCTAGGAAAACGCCATATCGCTCATCCATCAGGTGGGCTGATCGTCGCGGGGGTTCTGGCTTTTGCCACCGGGACACGGTACCTGCTGCTCCTGGCGCCTGCCGGTCTGATGGCTCAGATTGATCCATTGATCGGTGTGCGCTCGGTCGATGCTGTAGTTGGTATGCCGTTATCGCAGGCGATGTTGCAGGGCATCCTGATAGATGATGGGCCGCCAGGACCCCTCCTCTACGCTTTTATGAATGGCGTCGGTTGGCCGGTGGTAATGGCTGTGAATGCCGGACCCAGCAGCATGTCGCTGGTGATCCTGTTGATGACGTGGCTGCTGGCGCCGCGCATCAGGCGCCCAGCCGCCTTAATCCCACTGATCGTATTGTTTTCCTTTTGGGCCCTGGTTTGGGAATCGAGCTACGGGTTATTTCTAATTGCCGGATTGTTTGTAGGGCCGTACTGGCTCTGGAAAGGCCGTCAAGGTCACACAGACCTGGTTCCTTGGACCTTCCTGGCGCTGATCGTGTCGCTGCCGGTCGCCCTGGTACAGGGCGGCACAATAACAGAGGTGGCTCGCCAGCTGGTTTATGGCATCCAGGAGGTCACGCCCCTCCTGCCCGGAGACGCGGTAGCTGTTGGTGGTTTTAGCATACGCTGGCCTCCGGCCATTTACTCGGGGCACCTGGGGGCGCTATCGATATTCTCGCCCCTTGAACTGCTGGTGGCTGTCGTGGAATTAGGTCCGATCGTCCTGTTCACGCCCTCGATTACCTGGTGGGCATTGAAACGCTTCCATGCAGGCGATTGGATCTTGGGCGCCCTGGTTCTGAGCGCCTGGGTTGGATTTATCTTGCCAGTGTTTTTCTCATATGAGTATGACCGGGACATCGTGCGTTTTACCAAGCATGGAGTATTGGTCTGGACCCTGGCTTTATCTTTGATGCTGTGGGAGAATTCCCCAGGTTGGTCCAGGGCACTGCGTTATGCCGCGGTTGCCGGATTGTCCCTGATGGTCCTTGGCGGATTGGTTATCGCTGGCACCGAGTTAACCGCGGCCTCCCAGGTCGTTCTGACAGAGCCTGGCATCAATGGATTGGATTCACGCATGGCTGGGGAGGTCTGGGACCGGTTGCCGCCGGACAGCGAGGTGTTCGACGCCCACACCTGGCGAGCGACGATGATAACCGGACGATTGACCCGCGTGGTAAGCGGGAATAAGTCCTACGATTACGCCCATTCCACGGATTGGGAACAGCTGAAATCCGACCCAACGCCGGATGGATTTCTGGATCACGGCTTTCGCTACGTGTATATTGACGAAGTCTGGTGGAACCAGATCTCGGAGGCCTCCCGCAGTGCCATGACCCATCAATGTGTCCAGATGGTTTCAGAGCAGCGATATTCCGGCCTGGGTCAATTCCGCCGGCTGGTGGATCTGGAGCATTGCCGTCCATGAGAACCGATATTTCCGTGGTCCGGGCGGCACTGGCGGCTGCCATGCTGGCGTCAGGCGCGCTGGCATACCAGGTTGCCATACTGGACCAGGAACGCCGCATCCTGTTTGTCTCGCAGAAGTGGACGGCTGCATTCGGGCTGGCCATATTTGGCATATTGCTGAGTCTGGCGGCGTTGGCAGCCAGCTGGACGCCCTTGGGTGAACGCCTGGCGCAGTGGTTCGAGCGCTTATTGCGCGCCCTGGGCAGCCTGGGACGCTTCAACCTGGTTCTATTCATATTCTGTATCGCCACTTTTGCCTATCTCATCCTGGGGCCCCAGGGATATCTTTTTGCCGGCCTGATTGCTCGCCTGTGTCTGTTCGGTCTGGTGATTTTCCTTGGCGGAATGTTGCTAAAATCGAGCGGTTTTCTCAGTGAATGGACGTCCAGTCTTGTGCTCAGCTGGGTCTTGACCGGCGCCGCTTATAAAATCGCCACATTGCCGGATCTGCAAATGTTCTTCCTTCCCGAGGTAGTCAAGTATCCCTTCTCGCTGGGATGGTCGGAAGCCAGCCGTTATTATTACGCCTCTTTGTTCTTCGGCGAGCGCATCTACGGTCTGCCGACGCAGCCATCCGTGCTCCATCCCAGCCGCTATTTGATGCAGGCTCTGCCCTTCCTGATCTCCGGATTGCCGCTGTGGGTTCACCGGCTGTGGCAGGTACTGCTCTGGCTGGTCTTCACCGGGGGGACGGCTTATGTTCTGGCCAAACGGCTGCGTATTGAGAGGGGCTGGATAATCTTTGCCTTTACGACCTGGGCGTTTCTGTTCCTCTTCCAGGGTCCCGTCTACTACCACCTGTTGGTTCCTGCCTTAATCGTGTTCTGGGGGTTTGACAGCCGCCGATTCTGGCGTTCGCTGGGTATCGTTCTGGTGGCTTCCGCCTGGGCCGGGATCAGTCGCATCAACTGGTTTCCGGTGCCGGGGCTGCTGGCAGCGACCCTTTATTTTCTCGAGATCAGCCCGATTGCGTCAGGCGATTATCCCGGCGAAAAGAAGTCTGCCTGGAGGACATCTCTGGCTTACCTGGCGAAGCCGGTGCTGTGGGTTGGCTCTGGAACGCTGGTAGCTTTTGCTGCGCAGGCCCTGTACGTCTTATGGTCCGGAGCGGACCCCAGGTTGTTTACGTCCAGCTTCACGTCCGACTTGTTGTGGTATCGTCTCTGGCCAAACCCCACCTATCCCTTAGGCATTTTGCCGTCCATCCTGTTGGTCTCCGCGCCGCTGCTCTTGCTGCTGGCGATGGGCTCGCGTGGTCTGCACCCTCTTCGCATGGTAGGGATTGCCTCGGCGCTCGTCGTTCTATTTGCTGGTGGCGTGGTGGTCAGCACCAAGATCGGCGGGGGGAGCAACCTGCATAATCTGGATGCGTTTTTGACTTTGCTGTTGGTGGTGGGGAGTTATGCTTTCTTTAGAGGGCGGGGGGGATGGGGGACCGGCCCGGGAAAGCGGTTGGTGGTAACCCTGGCTCTATTCATGCCGGTGATGTTTGGCCTCGGTGCGGGAGGCCCGGTCTCAATGCCGGAACGCGAACAGGTCGAGGGCGCACTGCGCAACCTAGAAGAGTTGGCTCAGGAAGCCACCAGCCAGGGCGGTGAAGTACTATTTATTTCGCAGCGCCATCTATTGACATTTGGAATCCTTCAAAACATTCCGCTGGTCGAGAATTATGAAAACGTGTTCCTGATGGAAATGGCGATGTCAGGAAACGAGTACTACCTGGATTCTTTTTACCAGGATCTCCGCCGCCGCAGGTTCGCGTTGATCATCAGCGACCAGCAGGGAAACCGGCTGAAGGGCAGCGAGTTTGCCTTTGGCGAGGAGAACGATGTTTGGGTAACCAGGGTGACCCAGCCCTTGCTGGAGAATTACCGGCGCAAAGATCTTTTGAAAAGCTTCGGCATCGAGGTGCTGGAGCCACGGCGCTAGCCGCTGCGCTAAAGGAGAATTCTAAAGTTGAGCCTCGTCGAAACGCCAGAGTCGAGTCTGTCGAAACACTTGCGGATATTGGTTCTTTCGCATGAGTTTCCGCCGGTTGGAGGCGGGGGCGCCCAGGTGATCCAGGATCTCTGCCGGGGGCTGGTGCGGCGCGGCCATGCAATTAAAATGCTGACGACTCATTTCGCTGGCCTGCCCAAGGAAGAAGAGATTGATGGCGTGCAGGTTTACCGGCTGGATTGCGGGCGTCGGGTGCCGTATCGCGCCCGGTTCAGTGAAATGGGACGGTTCGTGATCGGTGGTTTGGTCAAGGGCCTGGATTTGGTGCGAGGCTGGCGGCCGGATGTCATTCACGTGCATTTTGCGGTGCCTGCCGGCGCGCTAGCCTTGGCGCTGTCTGCGCTGACCGGTGCCCCGTATATCCTCACCGTTCACGGTGGTGACGTACCCGGCGGTGCCCCGGAGAAGACCGCCGGCTGGTTCCGTTGGCTGTATCCTTTTACCCATCCCATCTGGCGCAGGGCCAGGCGGGTGGTGGCGGTCAGCGAATACACCCGCCAGCTGGCCCAGTCGCATTATCCTGTGCAAATTCAGGTAATCCGCAACGGTTTTAACTTCAGCGCCTTGTGTCCGGGAGAAATTGAGGTCGGCGTGCCCCCGCGGGTGATCTGGGCTGGGCGTTTTATGCCTGAGAAAAATCCCATTCAGGTGGTCCGCACCCTGGCTGCGCTTGGGGATATTCCCTGGAACTGTGTAATGATCGGGGACGGTCCGGAGAAAGCGCGGGTCCAGCAAGAAATCGCTCATCTCGGGCTGGAAGACCGTTTTACCATCCCCGGATGGGTCCACCAGGATCAGGTGATGGAATGGTTTTCGAAAAGTGACGTGCTCTTCATGCCCTCTTTTTCTGAGGGTCTGCCGATTGTCGGCCTTCAAGGTTTGGCGCTGGGGCTGGCGATTGTGGCAACCCAGGTGGGCGGATTCGTCGATCTGGTGGAACCGGCGAAGAATGGCTTTCTGGTAGAAAACCCGAATGGGACCGGGTTCTCAGAACCCTTGAGGAGATTGCTGTCGGATCCAAAGCTGTTAAAATCCTTCCGGAAGGCCAGCTTCTCGGTGACGCAGCGTTTTGATATCAGCCACATGGTTGCGGCGTATGATAAACTGCTGGTCGAAACGATGGATGAAAGTAATGCCAGGAGATAGATCAGCAGAAAAAATCATCGCAATTGGCTGGGATGGAGCTACCTGGGATTTGCTCGGCCCCTGGGTTGCGGCTGGCAAACTGCCTCGCCTGGCGGGATTGATGGCGCGCGGCGCTTCCGGGATATTGAAATCAACGCCGCTGCCGTTGAGCCCGGCCGCCTGGAGCACAATCATAACCGGGCAGAATCCCGGGAAACACGGCGTCTTCGATTGGTTCGAGCGTCGCCCGGACGGATACGAAGTGGACTATGTGCATACCGGGCGGATTGGCGCCAGACCTGTCTGGGAGTATTTCATTGCCGGTGGCAAACGCGTTGGAATCTTCAACCCTCCGATGATCTACCCTGCAGTCCCAGTGGATGGTTTTATGATATCGGGTATGGCAGCCCCGTCTCCAAAAGCGCCTGGTTTTGCTTGTCCCCCGGATTTACTATCCCAAATCGAAGCCGAAATTGGGCCCTACGTTATTGGGGAGAGCGAAGTATACCAATATGGGCAAGAAGAGTTCTATCTGAACAGCATCCTGGATTCGCTCGCATATCAAGGGCGGGTAGCGCGTTACCTGGTTGAAAACGT
>DATCIL010000465.1:0-6996 GCA_036507795.1 Anaerolineales bacterium
CCGACCGCCTCAGCTGCTGCCTTAGCCTCTTCATGGCGAATCCGCTTCACGTTCTCGACCGTTTGATTCGGTTCCTTCCACAACTCGCCAGATTCTCCCCTTTCGCCATACGAGAGAGCAACAACGCTGGCGCTCCCACCCTGTGATGTGATGGTGGCAATCGTCCCCGCCGCGCGCCAAACGAAATCAGCGGAGTGCGCACCAACAACGAGTATTTTTTTTGTCATCCCGTTTTCTCCATAATCTCTTTCAATCTCTGCACAGCGGCTTGACTTGAAAAGGCAGAAGCACCAATCGAATTCAACATCTCGACCACTGCTTCCATTTCATGCACCCTGCGCCTGGCGTGTTTGATACTGCCGCTGACAAAGCGGTCTATCATCGGTTCATCATAGATGATCTTCAACATTTGGGCGCGGGCATATTCGGTCATGTTGAGTGCCTCTGCTGCTTCCAGACATTCCATGATCACAGCTGCGACCCCCTTGTACATAATGCTTCTTACCAGTTTATGCGTTGCCGCATTCCCCGCTTCACGATCCAAATAAGTGACGGGCATCCCAAGTGGGGTCATCTTTTTCGTAAATAGCTCCGCCCCACTTCCAGAGGCATAGACTTGCGTGCCCAACCCCTTGGGCAGCACGGGCTCCATCAAGGCCGCGTCTACGAAGGATGCACCCATTTTCTCAATGATGGTTGCAATATCGCGTTTAAGTTGAGGTGCGGCCGTGTTCAGATCAGCATAGAGTTGATTCGGTTGGAGCACTGGAGCCACTTCCGTTGCAACTTCAATTGCGACCGACGCCCAATTGACGCTGAGCACAATATCTGCACTCGATGTAGCATCAGGATTGTTGGCAGCAAACTCCAATTCATGGGGGAGATTACGCGGCTCAGGGTCCCAGCCGCGCACCCGCACCCCTTTCGCGATAAAATCGCAGGCAAGCGCACCTCCAGCTTCACCAATGCCTAAAATTGCAATAATCATGATAGACCATTATTCGAACTTTTCGTAAGGTAAACCCACATAATTTTCAGAGAGCACCGCCTGTCCTGCCTCGGAACCGGTCAAATAATCCAATTCGGCAACTTGTAACCTCCGGCTCATCGGGTCGTCGTCGAATTTATGCAGCAGACAGGTGTACCACCACGAGAAGCGGATGGCTTTCCAGACACGGCGCAATGCGGCATTAGAATATCGATCGAGCAAATCGGTCCGCTTTTCCTTGTAAAAGGCGATGAGCGCGCGGGAAAGGTAGTAGATGTCGGAGGCGGCCAGGTTGAGTCCTTTTGCGCCGGTAGGAGGCACGATATGTCCCGCATCGCCCGCCATATACAGGCGACCGAAACGCAAGGGCTCGGCAACGAAGCTGTGCAGGGGCGTGATGCTCATCTCGAGGCACGGACCTGTAGTGACGTTCTCGGCTGCATGTGGGGGCAAGCGGCGTCGTAGTTCATCCCAAAAGGCATCGTCGCTCCAGTTTTCGATCCGGTCATCCATATCACATTGGATGTAGTAACGGCTGCGGGTACGGGAGCGCATGCTGCACAGCGCAAAGCCGCGCTCGTGGTTGGCATAGATCAGTTCGTCGTTGACAGGCGGCACGTCCGACAGGATTCCCAGCCAGCCGATGGAATACGTCCGTTCGTAGTTCCTGTGCTGGTCAGTTGGCACACTCTTGCGGGCAACGCCGTGGAAGCCGTCACAACCGGCCACGAAATCACAGACCAGTTCTTTTTGTTCTCCATCCTGCTCGTAGATGATACGCGGGGTATCCGTGTCGTAATCTTCCACACGGATGGCCGGCGATTCATAAAGGACGATACAACCAGCTTCGTCGATGTGGGCACGCATTAGGTCGTCCGTGATTTCGGTCTGCCCGTAGACCATCACGACTTTGCCGTTGGTGTGCTTGGAAAAATCGATCCGCTCGAGACGACCGTCGAACGCGATATTTATGCCTTCATGGATGAGCCCTTCGCGGTCCATGCGCTCTCCAGCTTTGGCCTCCCTCAGCAAGTCAGCCATGCCCTGTTCGATCACACCGGCGCGGATGCGACCGAGCACATATTCCCGGCTGCGAAGTTCTAGAATAACGGTGTCAATCCCCTGAAGATGTAACAGCCGTGCCAATAACAACCCTGATGGCCCAGAGCCAATAATGCCGACTTGAGTCCTCATTTCTTGCACTTAGTTCGCTAAGCTAATGCTCCTGCTCATCCTATCCTTCTATAAGCAGCTTGTATAACGCGGTTGATAAACGTATCGGTTGAGCCCAAGTAAGCAGATTCTTCCCGAATTGCATCCCAATCCACGGGGGCATCTGTTTTCTCTTTCAACACATCAATCAGGTGGCGACCCTCTTGCACAACAACCTGACAGGCCTCCTTGACGAGTTGATTGGCGCTGGCTTTGCTCATAGAGGCCCCGGCAAGCGCGTAACTGGCCGCCTCGGCCAGCATCAGCCCGTACGAGGCAGCGATGTTCTCACGCATGCGCGCTTCATCGACGACCAGGTTTTGACTCAAAAAGAGCGCTTTGTTCAAGGCCGCTGCTGTCAGGGTGAACATCTGGGGTAAGACCAGCCACTCCATCTGCCAGCCATGGGTACCTCGTTCGTGTTCCTGAATTTGCGCCTGGTGCATGGAGGCCAGCAGGGAAGCGTTCGTGCGAGCAGCAGCGATGATAAGCTCGCTGACGATCGGGTTGTTTTTTTGCGGCATTGTGCTGGAGCCGCCGCGAGAGGCATCGTCTGACTCACTCAACTCACCCACTTCAGACTGCGCCAGCAAGATGATATCCTGAGCCATTTTGGCGAGGCTGCCGGTAAGCATAGACAACCAGCTGGCGAGCTCCGCCATGTTGTCCCGTTGAGTGTGCCAGGGGATATAGGACAGGTTGAGTTTCAACTCCTCGGCCAGGTCTTCTTGCACTTGAATGCCAGATGTACCCAGGGCAGCCAGCGTCCCAACCGCGCCTCCAAACTGGATCACCAGGATGCGTGGTCTCATTTCAACTAATCGCTCACGATGGCGTATCAAGGGCGCCAGCCACCCGGCTACTTTAAAGCCAAATGTGAGCGGCAACGCCTGTTGGGAATGCGTTCGGCCCGCCATTAAGGTATGACGGTGTTTGTCGGCAAGTTGAGCCAGATTCCGGATGACACTTTCCAGCTTAGACTCCAGGACTTCCAAGGCAGTCCGAATCTGCAAGACATTCGCCGTGTCGATGATGTCCTGCGAGGTTACCCCCCAATGCACGTAGTCCGCTGCATCACCTCCAATTTGCGTACGTAGCTGGCGCACCAGGTCGATCACCGGAACGCCTGATTTTTTAACTTCGCTGCGTAGCCGGTTAAAATCGACCTCCATCCTGGCTGCAACATCGACAATTTGGTCCGCCGCTTCGGCTGGGATCACGCCCAGCCGGCCTTCCACTATTGCTAGCGCGGACTCCACCTCCAGCATCGCCCGAACAAGTTGGGTATCAGAGAATTGTTCAGCGACTTCGGCATCACTGAACAAGGGGGAGAACAGATACGAGTCCAAAGCTGGCCCTTTCATCTCAATACCGTCCGGTCTGAAGTTGCCACATCTGGTATTTCTCGGTCATCTGTTTAGCCCAATGTCCCCATGGCCCGGGCACATTGAGTTGAACGTTAAGCCAGGATTGCGGTCCCAAAGACATGAACAAGCCATGCCCAACAGAATCCAGGACATAGAACGACTTCATCGCAGTCGCCGGTTTCTTCACTGGTTCGCCATATCCCAGATCAGCAGCGATATTCGCAGCAGCGATACGACCCATTTCAGCACTGGCAGTTCCGGGCACGAGGACACCGCAAGGCAGCAAAGTTATCACGGCTGGTTTGATTTGGATGGCCGCGCCGGCAGCAAAGATATTCGGATATCGTTGGCTGCGGTAAGTCACATCCACCGGAATGTGACCCTTTTCATCGCCCAGGCCTGGCACCTCGCGTACAGGACCGATACCCCGGTACGGCGGCACGATCATGGTGAACCTGGAGGGCAGCCGTGCGTGCATATTGCCCAGCACCACCGTTTCCTCTTCGATGTGATCGATTTGTGCCTCCGTGAGATAGGTAATATCCTGGCTGGCAAACGCACCTTCGATGATTTGGCGTGAATTTCCCAGTCCTTCATGTCCGAAATGACCCAGATATGGTTCCGGAGTTATAAAATTTATTTGTGTTTCTTCACGTACGCCAGCTTTGCGCAAGGCAATATCCAGGTTAAGGGCAAACTCGTAGGCAGCGCCATACAGACTGGCGTTCAGGTCCAGGCCGATGACAATAGGACCTGGATCGGCCAGCAGGGCTTGCCAGTCCTTCCGTGCATCCAGTGCTGCACCCGGTGACAGCATAGAGGTGGTGAACCCTTGCGGTTTTGGCTGAATACCGGGCGTATTCCCCCAATCCCATTCACCGCCGGTCGCGATTAACAGCCTCTCGAAAGGCAATTCCTGACCATCACTGAGTGTGATACTGCTCTCCTCGGTGTTGATCCGCTCGAGGCGGGCATGCACAAAGGTTATACCGGCCTTTTCCAGAACTGGTCGAATGGGAAACGATATGTCTGTGAGTTCCCTTTCCCCCTGTACTACCCAGATCAGGGATGGGAAGAAAATGAACTGATCACTCAGGGAGACAACCGTGACGGTTTGACTGGCAGGCAGGCGAGAACGCAATTCCAGCGCAGCCGCCAACCCGGCATAGCTGCTTCCGATAATTATGGCATTTCCCATTCAATTATTCCCTCACTTCCACCAGCCTGCGGACACGGCGCCAAAGGTATGCCGCGGTGGGGATCACACCGCGCGGCATCCATAGAAACAGAACAATAATGAGAATCCCGTAAGCCACGTGCCGCAGCTGGCCGAAATCGATCAGAATCTCGTCAATGATAGTGAAGGTGACCGCCCCGACGATCGGGCCGAACAGGGTGCCAATTCCGCCGAAGGCCAGCATCACCAACACCACAACGTCGACCCGGCCAAACCCAAAGGTGGTGGGGCTGATCCGTCCTTCGGTTAAGACGTAGGTGGAGCCAGCCAGGCCGAGCATCGCCGCCCCAATCAGCGCCCCGTATACCCGGTAACGGGCAACGTCGACGCCGGCCAGCTCCGCGGCAACCGCATCGTCGCGCAGGGCGCGAAACGCCCACCCAATATGGGAGCGCCGCAGCAGCCCGTGGACGAGAAGAAAGAGGACCACGAGGGCAAGCATCAGGTAGTAGGGCAGGACCCGGTCCCGGGCCCGAAGGAGGGTGTCAGCGCCGGAAGCGATCAAGCGACCCGAGTCCCCACCGGTCAGGTTGCTGAGACCGAGCAGCAGGGCATCAAACGACAGGGTAAAGATGAGGGTGACGATCCCGGTGAAGATGATCCCGAGAGAGCGTTTCACTGCGATGAAGCTGAGCAGCCCACCGATCAGCGTAGCGGCGAGGGTCGCCACAAGGATGCTCACCACGATAGGCAATCCCACGTTGTCAGCGAGGATGGTTGCACCGAAGCCGCCAACGCCGGCGAGGGCGCCAACGCACAGGAACAGCTGCCCAGTGCTGCCGAAGATCACATTGAAACCAATGGTATAACAGACAAATGCCAGCCCAAGGACGGCAACACCCATGAGCACGCGTGAGTCTCCTATCCAGATGGGGACCAGAGCAAGTATTGCCCCTGCCGCGGCAAGGGGTATGAGCAGCGCAGGGAGAGCTCGAGAGGTGCGCGCCTCAGTCCCACCTATCAGGAAGGTACCGGTGCTGCCAGTGAATTGACCGCTCATTCCTTGACTCCCAGTAAACCCGCCGGACGGATGAGGATAGTCACCGCCGCTGCCCCGAGCAGGATGATCAGCGATATATAGGAACCGATGAGCTTTGCAGCGATGACGTTGATAATCCCCAGAATGATGCCTGCAAGCAATGCCCCCACGACGTTGCCAAGACCACCGACCACGGTGACGATGAGGGCGAACACGGTGATGGAGAGCCCGGACTTCGTGTCCACCGGAGCGACCATCGAACGGGTAACCGCTACCAGCGCCGCCAGGACACCGCTCAAGATGAGGATCAGGCGAAGCATCTGCTTTGGATCGATGCCGATCAGCCGGGCTCCGTCCTCGTCTTCGATGACCGAGCGTATTGCCCGTCCCAGGGAGGTGCTTCGGAAGAAGACGAACAGACCCGCAAAGGTCACGAGCGTAATCGCCGAGGCTACCAGGCTTCCGCGCCGCATAAGCACACCCAGAATCTCAACGGCCCCGCCCCCGATGTGCAGGCTCAAGGCCTTCAAGGGAAAGCGCCAGTTGAGAAAGCCATCAACGATGAAAGACACGCCCAGCGTGAGCAGCAGGCTGAGCAGGACACGTCCCTCACCGCGCAGGCGGTACACCGGGCGCAGGATCGTTTGATCGAGGAATAAGCCAAGCAGGCCGCCCACGAGAAGGCCGAGCCCGACCGCAGGCAAGACAGGCATGCCGGCGTCCATGGCGAGCGCCACAGTTATGGCGGAGACCACGGCTATCTGCCCGTAGCCAAGGTTAAGCACACCGCCCAGTCCATAGATCAGCGTGAGCCCGGTCGCGAGGAGGCCGAACTGGAGCCCAAGTACGATCCCATCGAGTATATTGGCGATCATGTCACACCCAGATAAGCGCTGCGGACAGCCGGATTTGCCGCCAGCTGTTCACTCGTCCCTTCGAGTCGAATGAACCCATTTTCGAGAACGTAACCGCGATCGCTGAAAGCCATGGCCAGTGGAACTTGTTGTTCGGTGACCAGCACAGTCAGCCCTTGCTCCCGCAGCACATCAAGTGCTTCATAAGCCGCCTTGGCCAGCAAGGGGGCGAGCCCAGTGCTCGGCTCGTCAAGCATGAGGAGACGGGGCTTTGACATGAGTGCACGCCCCACTGCGAGCATCTGTTGTTCGCCACCGCTCATCGTTCCAGCACGTTGCTTCCGTCGCTCAGCCAGGCG
>DATCIL010000466.1:0-6062 GCA_036507795.1 Anaerolineales bacterium
GGCAGGCAACCAGAAGCATAGCAGCGACGACTAAAACAGCCAAAATTGAATAAAACTTTTTAGACATACCTATTCTCCTCCTTGAGAATATCCTTTCAATGAAATATCAAACGATATGGGTGGCAAGAGATTGGCGACATCGATAATAAGCACTCCTCCTTTTGAACTGACCGAGATTTACAAAAAATCTGGCTGGATTATCCATTTTCAGGATGGTCCAAAAGCCAGTCCAACAGATACAGTATATCGTTTAATTAATATCTTTGCAAGTTTAACTAACGCACTTCACCCGTGACCGGGTCGACGCCGGTGTCGATGTAACCATTCTGCAGGTCATTCAAGAATTCGTTTACCAACATTTGGCGGCCCGGGCTGAATAAACTGGCATTGACGGCGTCGATCTCAATGGTTGTGGGCAGCTCCGCAGCGCCTGTTCCATTTACCAGTTCCGGCCAAACTTGTTGAAGAGCCTGCAGGTAATCGGGCTGGATGGAAGCGACCCAGTGATCACGGATCGCCTCGGGCGGCTGACCACTCCCGATGATGTTTATATCTGATTCAGCGATGTACGTAAGTAGCGCCTGGTCGCCGGCACCTGGGGCAACATAAACCGTTTTGACCAGCCGATCGCGCAAGGTGTCGGCAGTCGCTTGCCACTCGGCCGGGCTCGAGCCCGCAGGAAGTTCCACATACAGAGGGTAGTCTTCGTAAGGAGGGTAGGTCTGGCGGCAAAGCCCACAAAAATAAATCACACCATTAAGAAAACCGTTCCGGGCGGCGATTCCAGCCGGGTTGTTGCTGGTGCTTATGACGCCCACGCGCCATTCCGGTGTGACGACCGCGGCGATGAATCCAGCCAGGAAGCCGGTCTCGGCCGGCTGAGATCCCTGGGGAGCGATGACCCTAAGGTTGTCGCCGGTCTCGATGCCCGGGATTCCGATTCCAAGGAATTGGATTTGGGGCGCTGCGGCTGCCAGCTGGATTAATCCAGGGTCTGGGGGGAGGGCTATCACCCATCGGACTTCTGAGGTTAAGTCCTGCTCATTCAGGGAGGAACGGACCTGGAGATTTAGGCCGGCCGAATTGGCCAGCTGGCTGGCGGCAGCCTCCAAATCATCCGCACGGGGAAAGCCTGGTTCGGAAGGCTTCAGAAGTAGGACAATCCCAGGAGATGAAGTAGGCGTGGGCTCAGGAGAAGTGGGGGTTGGTGAGACTGGTGCCGCTTGGATTGTGTCGACAGGGAGGGAGGCGGTGGCCTCTATACCAGATGGAGAGGGTGTTCCGCCTCCGGAGAACTCACAGGCGGTCAGGGCCAGGCAAATCAAGATCAGCAGGATTGTTTTCAATGACATTGGCGGCTATTTTACTACGTTTTTTGTCAAATTGCTTTCGGGGTGGTCTTCCTGTACAGTGTTGCTGGCACCCCATGATACAAGCGATTCGCTCACAGCGCCGTCCCCGGCGCAATCTGGCGCCAAGACGCCGCCGAGGACGGCGGCTGGAGCGTTGTTTTGATGGGCCACCAGGGCATGGTTTCCGCGAACGACACTCAACAGGGCGACCCTCACTTTTGGACAATCGCCCTTAATGATTTCCTGTATAATAGCCACCATGATTGAACTTAATATTCCTGGTCGAGGAGCGCTGCAGCTTGAGCATCTGGTCTGCGATGTCAATGGAACCCTGGCTGTTGATGGCCGGCTGCTCGACGGCATGGTGCGCCAGCTGACCGGGCTGCGAGACCGGTTGACGCTGCATCTGGTTACGGCCGACACCCTTGGAAGACAAGCCGTTATTGACAGGCAGCTTAACCTACAGTCAGTCCGAGTGCTGCCAGGAAACGAGCAATCACAGAAGTTGGAATTCGTCCGCAGCCTTGGACCAGAACGAGTCGTCGCAATCGGGCAGGGCGCCAACGATGCGGCCATGCTGCAAGCTGCTGCGCTAGGCATCGCAGTTCTGTCCCAGGAAGGCCTGGCGATCGAGACTCTGCTTGCGGCCGATATCCTGGTACCTGACATCTATGTTGCTCTGCAATTAATTGAAAAACCACTGCGCATCGTGGCCAGCCTAAGAAAATGAACCACTACAATTCGGAACGATTCCCCGATGATCCGGATCGTTTACCGCCCGCCAGGCGGCGGCGCGCGCGCCGGCTGTTGGCGCCCTTGGATGCAGACGAACGGGCTGCGTTTCTTGACGAGATCGCACAGCGCACATATCCATCATTCGATTTCTTTCTTTTCTCGTTGCTTGCCGGCGCGGTCTTTGGGGTAGGGCTTCTTTTAGATTCACCGCCGATCCTGGTGTTGGGAGCGATCCTGGCACCTCTCATGGCTCCTGCAGTTGGCATTGCCCTGGGAACGGTAACCGGCTCGATTCGGTTTTTTGTCCGCAGTTTATTGGGGATTGCCATTGGAGGCGGCTTGGTATTTTTGGTGGGGTATTTGACTGGCTACGCGGCCCAAGTTTGGCTGCCCCTGGATCTGGCTCAAGCTCACCTGCATGCCCGGCTCTCGTGGACTAATTTTCTCGTCCTGGCGCTTGGCGCAGTGGTGACGACGGCTTCCCTGGTGCGTTATGAAAATACCCCCGAGCTGCCCAGTGTTGCCCTGGCTTACGAACTGTACTTGCCTTTGGCTGCAGCCGGCATAGGGCTGGGAAGCGGGGAACCCTTCCTATGGCCGGATGGCCTGGTTGTGTTTGCCCTGCACCTTTCCTGGAGCGCTCTCTTGGGGGCGCTCACCCTGGCGATCCTTGGATTCCGCCCGTTAACCTTGTTTGGCTATACGTTAGGCGGTGTGGTCACTTTAATCGGTGTATTAATCTTGATTGGGATCACGGGCATCGGCGCCGCCTATGGAGGCAATTTCGCCATTCCAACCCCCATACCGACGGATACCCCTACACTGACAGCTACGCTGACCCCGGTGCCGCCAACCAACACGCCTGTGCCCCCAACCGCAACGCTGACGCCTTCCATAACACCCAGCCAAACGCCAACTCCCTCCCCGACTCCTACGCCAACGGTTACGCCCATCCTAGCGTTGGTGCAGGCCGGGGATGCCGGCGGAGCTCATTTGCGGTCTGAACCCGGCTACCAGGCGGAAAGTTTGCAGCTGATCGCCAATGGAACGCTGTTGAAGGTGCTGCCCGAACAGCCGGTGGAAGATGGTGGGGTGTTCTGGGTCTATGTTGAAACCGTTGAAGGCGAAGTGGGATGGATCGTGCAAACGGTACTGGCAACGGCTACGCCCGCGCCGAACTGGTAAGGGGGGGAAGTTTATTGAGTAGTTTCAAGATCCTGGGGTCGGAAGGCGAAGGGTAAGAAGGAGGATAGCGGGCCTTGCTGTGTGATTTTCCCCTCTGCATCAACCACCAGAATGAGGGTATCTTGTCCGAATTCTGCCAGCACCTGCCGGCAGGCGCCACAGGGCGTACCTCCATTGGCTGAAGCTACGGCCAGGGCATCGAAGCCGCGTTCTCCTTCAGAAACCGCTTTAAACAGGGCGACGCGTTCTGCGCACATACTGGAGGGGTAGGCGGCATTTTCAACATTGACGCCATCATAGATGCGACCCGAACTGGTCAGCAGCGCAGCTCCAACCCGGTATTTTGAATATGGAGCATATGCCCACTCCCGGGCCTTTAGCGCGGCTTCAATTAATTTTTGGCGCATTTCATCCGTTAGCATTGATCTCTTCGCCTCCATTTTCATAAGATTGGGGCAACCGCAGAACTCGGACCTTGCGGATACGCCGCCCGCTAACCTGCTCAACGGTCAACTCTAAATTATCCACCTGGATGCTTTCCCCGCCCGTAGGGACCCGGCCAATCCGGCTATAAATAAAACCTCCCAGTGTGTCGGCTTCTTCTCTTGGCAATTCGCTATCCACAATCTCGTTGAAATCATCCAGGTCTACCCGCCCCTGGAAAACGTACTCGGAGTCGCTGATGACCTGGTATAACATCTCTTCCGCTTTGTCATACTCGTCCAGGATTTCACCAACGATTTCTTCGACGATATCTTCCAGAGTGACCAGGCCGGCCACGCCCCCGTATTCGTCTACCACGATAGCCATATGGATGCGCTGCGCCTGCATTTCGGCCAGCAATTCGTCCACTTTCTTCGTTTCTGGAACGAAGTAGGCCGGGCGGAGTAGATTTTCCAGGGATTCAATTTGATTGCCTTTTCGCCAAACGGCGAGCAGATCTTTGGCATAAAGCAGTCCCTGGATATTATCGATTGATTCTTTGTATACGGGGACCCGGGAATAGCCGGACTGCAAAAGGACATCGACGGCTTCTGAGAGCGGCGTGGTTACATCCAGAGCTAACAAATCGATGCGCGGCACCATGATTTCCCTCGCCAGGGTATCGCCGAGGCGGAAAATCGAGAAGATCATGCGGCGTTCGCCCTGTTCAAAGACACCCTCCTCCTGGCCTGCATCAACCAGGGTCATGAGTTCATCTTCAGTTACGGTACCCGTACCCTCGCGAACGCCATTGGCTTCCTGCGAAAAGCTCAACGGCAACGCCACCAGCGGTGTTAGCACGACCACCAGGGCGCGGGCGAACGAAGTTAACCGCAGGATCCAGTATTCTGGGTTGCCGGAAATAATTTCTACGATAATCCACTCAAGAACAAAAAGCGCCAAACCTGACAGAATTAAAATGACCACAGCAGATAGCCCAGTCGTCAGGCTCTGATCGCTCGGGATAAGCAGAAACAGAGTCAGCCCAGCCAGGAGAAATCGGGAAAAATTCTGGGTGAGATGCAGGCTGGCCTGCAACTTGGGTGCGTTATTCAGCAGTGCAAGGGTGCGATCGACTTTGAACTGAATCTGTTCGCGTTGCCCAAGCAATCGAGCAAGATTGGTCTTGCTTGCAGCAGTCTGGGTGGCGGTCGCCAGCAGATCCAGGGCTAAGAGAAGAACCAGACTTAGAGTGAATATGGTCGAAGGGTCAGTCACTTTTCTCTAACTTTCGGATTACGCGGGCCGGCATGCCAACCGATAAGGCGTGACTGGGAACGTCTTTTGTGACCACAGCCCCTGCGCCGGTGCGAGCACCAGCGCCGATTTTTACTGGAGCCACCAGCATTGTGTCGCTGCCGATGAAGGCGCCTTCCCCAATTTCCGTAGGGTGCTTCTTCTGACCGTCATAATTGCATGTTATCGTCCCGGCGCCGATGTTGACGTTGGAGCCGGTGGTGGTATCTCCAACGTAAGAGAAATGCCCCATCTTGGTGCCCGGTCCCAAGTATGAATTTTTTACTTCTCCAAAATTACCCATATGCACGCCTTTTGCCAGATGAGCTCCCCGGCGCAAATGCGCGAAGGGGCCGATATCTACATTGTCTTCGATAACCGCTTTTTCGACGACGGAAGCGAATATTTCACAGTGATCTCCAATCCGGGTATCCCGGATGATGCTGTTGGGGCCGACGGTGCACCCAGTTCCAACCTGGGTGGCACCTTGCAGGAAGGTATTCGGCCAGATCACTGTGTCGGGGCCGATGTCAGCATCGGGCTCAATGTACGTGTTTTGAGGATCGATGATGGTGACACCCTTCAGCATCCAATCTTCATTGATTCTGCGTCGAAGAGCTGTTTCCGCCTCGGCGAGGTGCACCCGGGTATTAATTCCGATGGCTTCTCGCCAATCCCTTGCGGTTACTGCCTGGACGGAAAGATTTTCTGAGACAGCAATCCCAATCAGATCGGTCAGGTAATATTCCCTCTTCGGAGATAACGGTATGCGCGGGAGAGCTTCCCACAGCCAAGTTGCTGAGAAGCAGTACACGCTGGTGCCCAGCTCGCGGATAGCGAGTTGCTCCGGCGTCGCCTGGGCTTCCTCCACGATCGCGACGACTCTGCCCGATTGGTCACGAACCACACGACCAAAACCGCGCGGGTCCAGAGATTGGGTGGTGAGCATTGTAATGGGAGTCTCAGCGCTCATTCGAGATGCATGTGCATTTATCAGGTCTTGGAGCGTCTCAGGAGACAGCAGCGGCATATCCGCGGCGATAACTAACACCTGATCGCTATGACCCCGCA
>DATCIL010000467.1:0-5556 GCA_036507795.1 Anaerolineales bacterium
GAGTTCCGTAAAGGCGTTTCCCACCTGACCGCCGACCTGGCGCAGCTGCAGCTGCGCGCGCTCGATATTCTGGGTGGCGCCGATCGCATCCGGCTGGCGCTTTCCGAACCTTCAGGAACCGCCTATATTTACGCTTCGGGCGGGATCAGCCAGAGTGCGATCCGGGCGCCGGCCACGGCCGGGATCAGGGTCCAGATCAGCGGCGGCTCCAGCAATCTAAATTTTGAAAATCAGCGCTTCGGGGCGATTGGCGGTGAAACGCGCCTGGAAACCCCTGACTTTGAAAGTGCAATTGGGCGCTACGATATTTGCATTGCGGGAGGGACCAGCAACTTGACCATTGGGCGAAAGGAGTAGACTTTGCTCCCTGTCGTCCCAGTTCCATTTATATCCACATCTGTATCCCAAAACATCTATGGATACATAGACCTTTGCCCTTAAATGCGCTATGGTGCCCATCTATGCAGGCCATCAGGCAGCTGTACCGGCACAATAATTGATGATAAGGAGGCCATAAGATGGTACGGACAATCCAGCTCTTCATGTTGGTGGAGGCGGTGACTTTTATTGCTGCTTCCCTGATTCACGCAGGCGTGCTCATTAGCGGCTACGAGGATCCCGCAGCCCGGATTGCCGAGGGCGTTATCGCGGCTGTCTTGATTGCCGGCTTGATATTGTCCTTCATCCGCCCGGCATGGACTCGTTGGGTTGGCCTGGCGGCTCAAGGTTTCGCTCTCCTGGGCACGCTCGTGGGTCTCTTCACAATCATCATCGGCATCGGTCCCCGCACCGTGCTGGACATTGTTTATCACGCGGCCATCGTGGTAGTGCTGGTATGGGGCCTGATCGTCGCGGCGCGAGCGCCTTCGGAAGCGTTCTGAAGCAAAGGGTTCTGAAGCAAATGTCACGTAACCAACAAAACCAGGGGGTGAAATGGTGGTCCAGGATCAGAAATCGCATGGGTATATCTTATGTAATCGTTACGCTTTTCATGGTACTCATGCTGGAAGGTTTGGTGCTCACGGCAGCTTTCCTGGTATTCACACGTTCGCCGTTCTTAAGCTACCTCGCCTTAGAAAGGGCGGATCAGGCGGCGCACATTTATGCGCTCCAGGCGGCCGTCCAGGCGGAAGGCGAGGAGCTGAACCCCGGCACCACATTCGAGCCCGGCCAGGCAGCCTCGCTCAGCCTTGGGCAGGAAAGCGATCCACCTCAATTTGCATACTGGCATATGAGCATCCCGTACATAGAACCGGGCACTTCCGCGCCAGACCGCCCGTCATTCGCCCTGCTGATTGGCCCTGGCGAGCAGGTGATCGCCAGCTCGTACCCGGAGCGGGTTCCTGTCTCGACGAACGTCGCCCAAGCGCTTCCGGAAGAGATGGCGCTCATCCGCAATACCCTGGCAGGAACGCCTGACGGGGCGGTCAAAGAAACCGCTCAAGGAAGACAGGCTTCTGTCGCTCGCCCGATCTGGAGCCGGGACGGGAAACCCCTGGGGGCTGTGTATATCCAGGCCCCGGCCGGAGGGCCGCCTGACGCCAACCTGCTCGCCCAGGTCGGCGGCGTACTGATCCCCAGCGGCCTGGGCTGGCTATGTCTCATGCTCCCCATCGGGTGGATCTTCGGGATCTTGACGACTCGCAGTATCATCCGGCGCATCGAACGCCTGGGGGACGCGACCGCAAGGTTCACGCATGGCGATTTTTCTCAGCGCGTGCCCGTCAGCAAGTTGGATGAGATCGGGCAATTGGAACAGCAGTTCAATGGGATGGCTGAACAGTTGGTCAGCAGTTTCGCCCAACGCCAGGCAATCGCCGAGCAGAGCGCTCGCCGGGAAGAACGTGCCCGGATCGAACAGGAAATGAGCTCAGCTCATTACGTCCAGCAATCGCTGCTGCCGGAGAACGTACCCTCCATCCAGGGCTGGCAGATTGAGCCGTTTTATCGTCCCGCTCGCGAGGTGGGCGGCGACCTGTACGATTTCCTGCACTTCCCCGATGGCCGGATAGGGATCGTCATTGGCGATGTTTCGGGGAAAGGGATGCCCGCTGCCCTGATCATGGCGACGACATGTGCGATGATTCGCGCCGCAGCTCCTGGCGCGGCTTCTCCTGGCGAGGTTTTGACCCTGGTCAACAATCTGCTCCAGGTATACGTTTCCCCGACTATGTTCGCCACCTGCTTCTTTGCCATCCTGGATCCGGTACGCAGCCAGCTCTGTTTTGCCAACGCCGGACACGATATCCCCTATCTCTCTCGGAACGGGAAGATCGTCGAACTAAGGGCCACAGGGATGCCGCTCGGGCTTATGCCGGAGCAGTCCTATGCGGAACAAGAGGTGATCATTGATAAGAATGACTCGATCTTGTTCTATACCGATGGCCTGGTGGAGGCGCACAATACGGACCGCGAGATGTTCAGCTTTCCCCGTCTCCAACGCTTGATGATAGACCATTCCCACGCAGATAACCTCATTGAAGTCCTGCTCAACCAATTACAAGATTTCACCGGGTCGATCTGGGAGCAAGAGGATGATATAACCCTGCTTATGTTGAGGAAGGTTACCTGATCCGGCCATGGCTGTACCGAGGAGCTGGCGCGGTTTAGATGAGTTTTCGTTGCCCAGCGTGCCGGGTAATGAGAAGCTGGCGAGTGAGAAGGTCGCTGCAGCGGTTTCGGGGTTGGAATTACCCGATATTCGCATTGAGCGGCTGAAAACAGCTATGAAAATTGCACTTGTAACCCCATACGATTATCCGTATCCTGGTGGCGTCACCGAACACATCCGCCATCTGGATGGCGAATTCCGGGCGCTTGGCCACGAAACGCGCATCATCGCGCCCTCATCAGCGCCAGAGGACACGCTGGCTTCCAACGTGATCAAGGTGAATGGCGAGATAACCTCGTTGCGTTTTAATGGCTCGATGGCCCGCATCAGCCTGTGGCCAAGCATCAGCCAGGATGTGGGCGAGATCTTAGCCGGAGAGAACTTCGATATCGTCCATATCCATGAACCCGAGGTACCTTTATTGTCGCTGATGGCGCTTGTACGTTCCCAGGCAGTCACCGTAGGTACCTTTCACGCCTTCATGCAGACCGAAGGCCTGGCTACCTATGCCTATCCATTATTGATGCTGCCGGTTCTGGAGCGACTGGATGGCCGTATCTTCGTTTCAAAGCCGCTGCAGGACAAGGTTGCCGCCTATTTTACTGGTGAAACGCGGGTGATCCCCAACGGCATCGACTACGCCTCCTATTCCTCGCCGGACATCCAGCCCATCCCTGAATTCAGTGATGGACGTCCGAATATCCTGTTTGTTGGGAGGATGGACGAGCGCAAAGGATTTCGCCATCTACTGCGGGCATATCCCCACATTAAGCATAAGTTTCCGGAGGCGCGTCTGTTGGTTGTGGGAGCGTATCAGCCCGATGAAGTGGTGTCTTTTATGCGATACGCACGTCGCTACAGGTTGGACGACATCCAATTCATCGGGAAAGTCTCACAGGAGGACCTGCCGCGCTATTACCGGACGGCGACGATCTTCACCGCTCCGTCTACGGGTTCCGAGAGCTTCGGCATCATCCTGTTGGAAGCGATGGCAGCCGGCGTATCTATCGTAGCCTCTGACATCGCCGGATATCGCAGCGTGCTCACCCAGAGTAAGGAAGGCTTGCTCATCGAGCCCGAGAATGAACTGGCGATTGCGCAGGCCGTCACCGGGCTGCTGGACAACCCGCAACTGCGCACCAGCATGGCGGCCAAAGGCCAATATACGGCGCAGCAATATGACTGGAAAGTGGTTGCCCCGCGCATTCTGGAATACTATGGCGAATTGATCCAAGCGCGAGCAGACCAGAAAGGCCAGCATAAGCCAAAAGGACTGGCACTCAACCTGCAGCTACGACCTTCCGTGAAAATGCCCATTGCCCTGAATTTCAGTAATCTCAGCGCAGGTTCCTGAAGGAGGTGCGTACGGCGCCGAAGTACAGGTCAAGCACCTCCATGGCAGCGAAGTGACCACCCCGTCGAAGTCCGACCGGCGGACGATGTTGTTGGCCTATTCCCCAAAAAGTCGAGGCACAAAAGTGCAAACGCCAACCCATTTAAAGACTGGTGTATGGATAGACCGGGTTGTGCCGGATCTAAGGCCCGGTTCTATCCGGAGGCTTTTAGTCGCGGTGTTAGGTATCTATTCACACGCTATCCTGGATTCACTCGCCGCACTTACATACCATCCCCCTGACCCATCTCCTGGAGATCGCTTCTGGGTTGGTTATCATGCAGCGGTTACCACGCTAACTCTCAGGGTTTGGAAAAAGAATCAGCAGCAGCATAAGTGGGCCATGATATGTTCTGTGCTTCCTGATCTGGATTGGCTATTCATCAAAACTTCCGCAATGCTTGGAAATCAGATCGCCGTCTCGCGGCGGCCGACTCTACACGGCTTGCTATCCAAAGCACTTTATTCGTTGCCTCTTTTCAGGCTACTTAATCACCTGCCCGATCTGAGGCAAAAGAAGGCAGCGGCAATCCTGGAATTAATCTTATATCTGCTTTTGTCAGGCGACAAAGATAGCATCTGGAAGCAGAAGTGAAAATGAACGAGTTATGAAAGATGTAGTTTCCTATTGAATCTTAATCCTGTCTAAACGCGATAAGGGTTGTCCAGTTCTTTTTGGACAACCCTTATTGATTTAAAAGACCTCACCCTCCCCGATCACCCACGATTTCACCCGTATCGGGTGATGTGGGATCACCCCGTTGCACTTTAAACTCCCTGCGTAAGATCAAACAGAGAAAGGAGCAGGTTATGAAAGATGTAAATACCGGCTGGTTCTACATTCTGGCGATCGGGATGCTGGCTGTCACCCTGGCCTGCAGCGTCAGTCTGTCGCTGGGAGATAGTCCTCGAGACGAGGTTAGCGAGAATGAGGGCGGCGCCACAATCAACGTCGTGGCGAAGGACTTCTCGTTTGGGCTCGATGCATCACAAGCGGAAGCAGGAGCGATCACTTTCCTGGTCCAAAACAACGGTTCTACGCAACACGACTTCGCCATCCGGGGGAATGGCGTGGAGCAAAAGACCCCCACGATCAAGCCCGGAGAGACCGCCAGACTCACGGTTGATCTGAAACCCGGAGCTTATAGCTACGTATGCACCATCCCTGGGCATGAGCAGCTCGGGATGAATGGAACCTTTACCGTGACCTCAAATTGACTGAGGCAAAGGAGGCAACATGATTAAGAGCAACATCCGTAATACGCTGGATCGCCTGGATCTGATCATCGTGCGCTGGCTGGCACGCTACAGCCTGCCATTCCTGCGCATCGGCATGGGCATCGTCTTCCTGTGGTTCGGAGCACTCAAGTTCTTCCCGGACTTGAGCCCGGCGACGGACCTGGCGGTGCGAACCATCGATGATCTCACCTTCGGGTTGATCCCCGAAAATGTAAGCCTGATCCTGCTGGCGTCCCTTGAGACGGCCATCGGGCTGGGCTTCCTGACCGGCAGGTACATGCGCCTGACGCTGGGACTGCTGGTCTTCCAGATG
>DATCIL010000468.1:0-9430 GCA_036507795.1 Anaerolineales bacterium
TAGGCGCTGCCTTCTTGTACCACGCCGGCGCCTACCGCCGCGCAGGAACCGTCGCCACCTCCAATAACCACCGGCGTACCTGGCGCAAGGCCCACCTCTGCAGCCACATTCGACACCACCTCGCCAACCACGTCGGTGGAGGCGTGCAGGTCAGGGAGCTGTTCGCGATCCAGCTGGATGCCTTCCAGGATCAGGTCTGACCAGTCTTTAGCCTGCAGGTCGTATAAGTTCATGCCGGATGCATCCGAGTAATCGGTTACAAAACTACCTGTCAATCGCGCCACGATAAAGTCTTTAGCATGCACGAATTTATGCGTCTCGGCAAAGATCTCAGGTTGGTGATTGCGCACCCACAGTATCTTCGCCCCTGAATAGGACGGGCTGGCGCGATGTCCTGTAATGCGGTAGGTGGTCTCTTCGCCGGCCTTATCGATGAGATATTTCGCCTCTTCGACGCCACGCTGGTCGGCCCAAATGATGGCGTTACGGAGCGGGTGCGCTTCCCGGTCGATGGCGACACAGCCCATCATCTGTCCACTGAAGGCGATACAGGCAATTTCGCTGGCTGGCACTTTGGTTTCGTTGAGCAATTTTTGGGTTGACACACACACTGCTTGCCACCAATCATCCGGGTTTTGTTCGACCCAGTTGACCCTGGGGTATTCTGTTCGATATCCATAGAAGGAACCTGCAAGCACGTTCCCCTCGCGGTCGTACAGCGAAGCTTTGTTTCCGGTTGTTCCTAAGTCATGTGCCAAAATAAAGTTTTTGCTCATGAAGTTACCCTAGTTAAAGCGTATCAATGTTTTGATCGGCTCACCGGTTTTGGCAAATTCGATAGCCTGGTTGATTTGTCGGACCGGGAATTCGGCGGAGACAAACTCAGAATGGCTCAATTTGCCCGCTCTAATCCATTCGATTAATGGTTCCTGTGCCGCGCGCTCCCGAAAACGGGTTGGCCACTGGTGAATGAGAAGATTGAAGTTGTAAGGCGCTTGATCCTTTTTCAAATATATCGCAGGTTCATCGATCACGCCGTAAACACAAATCGATCCGGCCATCTTGACGAGCGAAAGCGCCTGGTTGATGATCGCTTCCTTCCCCACAGCGTCGATGACCGCATCGAAAGGCTTGCCTCGTTTATTAATCACGTTGAGCAGCTCTGGATCGTCCGGAGAAAAGGCCTCATCGGCCCCCATTTGCAGGGCTTTTTCACGTTTATCCTCGCGCAACTCTACCGATGCGATATAGCCGAGCCCCAATAAGCGGGCAAACTTGACGAAGCTTAAACCCACAGGTCCAGCGCCAATTATCAGGATATCGTCGCCAGCTTTCAGATGGAAATCGCCAAAGGCGGCGTAAACCTCCCGCCAGGTGCACAGAAGAACTGCATCTTCGACCGGGATGGATTTCGGCACTGAGCGCATGATCTCGTAGACTTCGAACCAGCCATTTTCCTGTGTGGCGACCCCATCCGCTATCATCGCCTGGTGATCGCCTGCCAGGATGTATTCGGAGAAGCCGCCCCAGCCACTGCTGTAATATGGGTCTGTTGTATTTAAGAGTAATCCTCCCACCACCCGGTCACCTACTTGAAAATTGCGCACATTTTCGCCGACCGCATCCACAATTCCGCATGTCTCGTGACCCAGCAGCAGCGGGTAACCATGGACGCCAGGGAAATGACCCTCGATCAGCTTTCTATCGGTGGCGTTGCACAGCGCGGCGACCTCGGTCCTGATGCGGGCCTCGTACGGGCCGGGGATCGATTCAGGGATCTCGACCAATTCAACTCGATTGGGTTCTACGACCGCAACGGAAAGCATATTAATCCCTCCAAAGTTATGGAGCCAGCTACTTGATGATCGATATCCTGGAGCGATCGATGGTGAGCGCTACGGCGAGGATAATAATGCCGCCATACACGGCTTGTTGGAACCAGGGGTTGACGCCAGCCATGTTCATGCCCATATCCAGCACCATGACGATCAGGACACCGACGAAAGTCCTCATGACGCCGCCGATGCCCCCACTGATCGCCGTGCCTCCCAAGATGACTACTGCAATGGCCTTCATCAAGAACCCGTCTGCCATCCTGGCAGAACCCCCAGACATGCGGGTGGACAAAAGGATGCCAGAAAAAGCAGCCAGGGTCGAGCAAAGCATGAAAGCATAGATTTTGTATCGATCGATGGCGACTCCCGAAACATAGGTTGCTTTCTCCCCTGCGCCCATGGCTTTGACGTATCTTCCGAATCGAGTATAGTTTTCCAGAACGAAGGTAAGGATCAAAATTGCCAGAGCGAGATAAACGACATTTGATACGCCTAACGTGTTTTCAGTAACCCAGGTCAAATAATGTCCATTGGCTAATGAGACGGATATCGGAGTGGCATTGGAAACGATAAAACCAATCCCAGTCCAAACTCCCATGGCTCCAAGGGTAGCAATGAACGAAGGGATTCGCGCCTTGGTGTGGATAATCCCGGTCAGTAGTCCTGCGAAGGCACCGTATAGAAGCGCTACTACGAAAGCACCGTAGCCTAGATCTGGTATTAACATGGCTGCAATTATGGTAGCCATGGCGGCCACGGGGGCAATGGATAGGTCAATAGACCCTAGCAAGATAATGAATGTCTGTCCTAAACCCATCACCAGCAAAGTCGCGCTTTGGGATAACAATCCAAGCAAGTTTGCAGGCAGCAGGAATCTGGGGCTTCCGATGCTCATGAGAATTACCAATACCACCAGTGTAGCGATGGGCATAACGTCCACCCAGGTTTTCGTTTTTCGGTAATTATTTATGCGTGTTTGGACCGACATGAGTGGTTTTTCTCCTTAACTTATTGCAGCCGAGCAGGCAATTAAAGGCGGCTTTTCAGGTGGCCTGGATCACATCATATGCTGGATCAAATCAATCGGTAAAGGCTTGTTATCTGCTGGCGCTTCGATTCGGTTGGTGATCTCGCCATCCTTCATGGTGAAAATCATATTGCTCAATCCGATTGTCTCTTCCAATGTGTCGGCGATGAGTAGGAAAGCAATGCCTTGCTTGGCTAGTTCACGGATTAGTTCGTACACTTCTTCTTTTGCGCCCACATCCACGCCTCGGGTGGGGTGGTCTAAGATGAATACTTTCACCTTTGTGGCCAACCATTTGGACAGGACGACTTTTTGTTGATTGCCACCACTCAGGTTAAGGCATAAGGCATTAGGCCCAGGCGCCTTGATGGACATCCTCTCGATCCAATGCTCTGCCAGCTGCCTTTCGGATTTTGGACTCAAGAAACCTCGATGCGTGATGTTACTCAAATCCGGCAAGGTAATGTTGGGACCAATACTGAGGTAAAGGACCAAACCCTCGATGCCGCGATCTTGAGGCACGTAACCAATCCCGGCTTTTATTGCCGCCGAAGGGGAATCGATCTCGAGTTTGCTGCCGTTGATGCTGATCTTGCCTCCATCTGCACGATCAAGACCAGCTAATGCCCGGCAGACATCCTCTCGTCCAGAACCCAGTACCCCTGCAAAGCTAATAATTTCACCTTTGTGCAGGTCAAAACTAACATCTTTATATTTACCTGATTTGGTCAGGTTCTCAACCTTAATGACAACATCTTCTTCAGGCTTAATCTGCTTCCCCTGGCGGTAATATTCACCTCGCAGCTCTCTACCGACCATCAAGCGGTGGATTTCGTTGACGTCTGTTTCGCGGGTGATCAGCTCGCCGGCATTCTTGCCATCTTTAAATACGTATATTCGATCTGTAATTTTAAGAACCTCTTCAAGGTGGTGCGAAACGAAGATGATTGCAGCCCTTTCTTTCAGTTTGTGGAGGCGTGAGAAAAGAAGATCGATCTCATTGCCGTCCAGAACGGTGGTAGGTTCATCAAGGATTACGATTGGTTCGAATTTTGTGCGATCCTCCATCGCAATCACTCTGGCCAGCTCAACCATTTGCCGGGTGGCAAAATTTAATTTATAAGTGTAGGTGCCAGGATCAAGTTCCAAGTCTACCTTTGCGAGCTGTTTTTCGGCTTCCCGTTTCATTTTTTTCCAATTAATGACGCCAAAGCGGGTAAAAGCTTCCTCGTTGCCCAGGAAGATATTTTCCTGGACAGTTAAGTTCGAAAGTAGCGATTGTTCCTGGAATACCATCGACAAACCAAAGTCGGTGGCCTCTTTGACGCTTCTCGGGCGGACCGGTTTGCCCCGCACCAGCACTTCCCCCTGATCTGGTTGGTAAGCCCCGATGAGGATTTTCAATAACGTGGATTTACCGGCGCCATTTTCTCCAACCAGGCCTACAATCTCGTGTTGTTTTACTTGAAGATTGACTCTATCCAGTGCCTGGACACCGGGAAATTTCTTTGAAATATTGCGTACTTCAAGGACGATATCTTGCATGATTATCTCTTCATTATTTGATAAAAGGAAGTTTGCTTCTATCGAGTGTAAGGATCACCGCGATGGTGATGATGAGGCCCTGGACAGCCAGTTGAGCGAAGCTGTGAACGCCCGCCAGCACCATGCCATTGCTAATAACGGTCACAATTAATGCCCCAACCAGGGTCTGTAGAATCCCGCCGGCGCCTCCCGTCAAGGCAGTTCCCCCGACGACTACCGCGGTGATGACCGCGAATAGCTGATTCAGCCCGGCAGTCGAAGACCCTGCTCCAATTCTGGCAGAATTGAGCACACCACCAAGCCCAAAGAAAAACCCAGCCAAAGTGAAGGCGTAAATTTTATACCGGTCGATTGGTATACCGGCAAGCTTTGCCCGGTCTTCAGCGCCCCCGATGGCGAATACGTACCGGCCAAAGCGCGTATATCTCTCCAAAAAAAATGCCAGGAAGAAAGCCGCGATGCCAAAGAAGGTCAGGTTGGGAACCGGACCCAGGCTACCCCTTGCCCAAGACAGAATCATCGGGTCGAGCAACGGCAAGTTCATGCCATTCGATAGCCAGGTACCCAGTCCTAAACCTACGTACATCATGCCCAAAGTCGCCATGAAGGAAGGGATGCGCATTTTGGTATGAAATACCCCATTTAATAAACCCATCAGCGTTCCCGCAAGGACAGAAAGAACGACTGCCCAAATGCCAAAGTCGTTGTTGTTGAAGTAATTCAAGGCGAGCAGGCCGATGATCACAGAAGTTAGCGCCATGTTCCCTTCTATGGATAGATCAATGCTGCCCATCAAGATGATGAAGGTCTCACCGATAGCCAGGATGAGCAGGATAGAACTCTGGCGCGCCAGGTTGCCCAAATTGGCTGTGCTGAGAAAGCGTGGATTGATGATGGATAATCCGATGAGAAGTACCAATAGCACCAAGAAGGGACCGATGATGCTGGGGATGGGTTTGCCTCGTAAACCTCTCAGCTTGTGGATAGCTCTACCTTCGGTAATCGCGGTCACTTCATTCTCCTGTTTATCGAGAGTCCTCGCTAAAACCTCCCCATTAACTCCTGAACAACCGGATTGTCAAGGAGCTAATGGGGAGTTCTGAACCACTTTCTTTGACCGAATCTCCTCCGTAAGCCCAATGCTCTTATATAGTGTTTGGACTTGCGGAGTAATTCATCGAATCGAGTGGTTAGGCTTCCTGAACGCGGCCCCAAAGATCGTTCCAGTCGTAATTTGGAATACCGTCAATGTAATTTGTCTTAATCTCTTGAGCGTTGGCAGTATTGACGTAGACCGGTTCGAAGTAAAACTCGCGGTGTTCGTGGGCTTCTTTCGCGGGGTCGAAAGTCCCCTTCATAGCATGGTAAGGTATGGCGAGGCCCATGCCTCCCTGCCACATCGGGTCGTTGTTAACCGTAGCGGCAAATTCACCGGCAATGCAGGCGTTTATGGCTTCACTTGTGCCGTCGATGCCAACCACGAGGATCTCGCCTGCCTTTCCGGCAGTGCGCAGCGCCTCGAGGGCGCCCAGACCCATATTGTCGTTGGCTGCCCAAATCCCGCCCACGTCAGGGTATTTGGCCAGGAAGGCTTCTGTGACGGAAACCGCTTTGGTGCGATCCCATTCAGCCGTCTGGTCTTCCAGCAATTCGATGTCTGGATACTCCGCCAGGGCTTGCTTGAGACCATCAAAACGCTGGATAGCTGGGACGTTGGCCAGAAGCCCTTGCAAGGCCACAATTTGCCCTTTGCCGCCCATGCTCTCGAAGAGCTCTTTGGCGACATAGTAGCCAGAGGGCACGCCGTCGACACCCATGTGGGCAACCCAGTAGGGATCGTAATCCCACGGGTGGAGATCATCGGGCTTGTTCCACTGAGTTAGGAAGTATACGCCCGCTTCAGCGCACATGTCTGCGATGGGTTTGGCATCTGGAGATTGGTTAGGATCGACGTTGAAGACCACGTTCTTGCCGCCTTCGGAAATCAAAGCGCGCATCAGGGTGAGTTGCTTCTCGCTGTCGCCCTCGCAGTGCAAACCGCGGTGATATGGGCCCATGCTAATCGACTCGGCGAACAGGCGCCCTCCTCGGTACCAGGCGGCGTGATATTCATTTGACAGCGTGCGGATGACGGTTCCGGTGAAGATTGCCTCCGTCCCAGCGCCGCCAGTTTCGGGGGTTGCCTGGGCGCAGCTGGCGAGCGCGGTCGCGCCCATCATTGTACCCATTACTTTCAGGAAATCTCTTCGGCTGATTGTCTTCTTATCCATGGTAGCTTTACTCCTATAGTTGGTGTGTTGGTAGAAGAAAGTAAACGATACAGGGCTTTTTATTTACTACAATTTCTTTTCGATGCACCTCCTCGGAAATCCGCAGACCGGTATCTGCCCTCCTGAAGATCGTCTTACGGTCGTCAGTCTACCGCAATCATTTCTTGCACAAGCCGCTGGGTTTCAATTGCATCGAGCTCTTCCTGAGCTCTATGCAAGGCTGCCCGATCCAATCTGGCGATGAGGCGCTGAAAATTTTTCAAAGTTTTAATACTCTGCGCACAGGCCGCTACCGGACTCTCACGCGTTGGAACTAGATCCAGGGTCAGCCAGCCCTCGTACTCAACCTGTTCTAGGGCCAGGAGGAATTCAAGAAAGGCCCAGAAGTGGACCGATCCCACCACGATATCATCATCCCCAATGCCGTAATTGTCATTAATATGAATCCCGACGAGGCGCTTATGCCGTGCTAATAGTGCGACCGATTCCGCCGGGACTTCGCGGCTCATGAGCGCATGACCGAAATCCAGATAACCGCCTACGTTCGCCAGACCCAGTTCGTAACCCAAGAGTGCGGCTTTGGCTGCATTGCTGACGAGCATATGGGTACGTGGTTCGTGAGTTTTGTATTCGATGCCAATTTGGGTCTCCGGGTCGAATTCTGCCAATTCGCGCACGCCCTGTGTTTCAAGGTCCCACAATCGCTGGTAGTCGGCCTGAAAATGGTAATCCCAACCATCTTCGCCAGGCCACAGGCACATTTTTCGAGTGCCGATGAGGTGCCCGATTTCTATAGCCCGTTTACCAGTATCAATGGCTTCTCGTCGCACTTTTGCATCGGGAGAGGTGAATGCGCCGCGCTTCCATTCCGGCTCTGTCCACAAGTAGGGGTTTACCGAGACCGGCTCCAGCCCGGCCTCCTCCAACCATCCCTTAACTTCCCTCGCATTCTCTAGCGTGATGTGGAGTGGCGCAATCAGCTCCAGGCCTTTCAGACCTGGCACGGAAGCCGCGGCTTCGATTTGTTCTCGAACAGAAAGCGAATGGGTATAACCCCCAAATTTTTCGACCGACTGAGCAAAAACCCATAAACCTGCTGAATACGACTTATTGTTCATGATGACTCCTTTGCTCAATCAGATAAGTTTTAATGACATGGTCTTGTAATCCTGTAATTACATTTATTCATTATACATTTCAACCATACCATTGTCAAGTATCATTTTTCACCATCGGAAGCGACGCCCACATATAGCCGCTACCATATAAATCCAAAGAGCCTTTTTTCCTGTTGACATGGGAATATAAATCATTTATAATTACTTGTAATAACAGGATTACAAGAATAACGTTTAATCACGGGATATTAGTTATGCCTACCTTTAACCGTAAAATAAATTTTGAAAGTAATATTCCTTACTATATCCAGCTTATCAATATATTGAAGGAAAAAATCGACCAGGGTGAATGGAAACCGGGAGACCAGATTCCCAGCGAACCGGATTTGTGCGAGATGTTCGGGGTCAGCAGGACTGTCATCCGGCAAGCCCTCCGGGAAATCGAGCTGGAGGGGCTTGTAACCAGGAGAAAAGGGAAAGGCACCTTTGTCTCTGAACCGAAAATCAACGAAAGCCTGGTGCAAAAACTGACCGGTTTTTACCAGGATATGGTTGCCCGTGGTTTGACACCCGTCACCAAAGTGCTGAAATTTGAATTGGAACCGGTGAATTCCAAGGTGGCTGAGCGCCTCGCCCTGGAACCGGGCGCCCCGGTATTCTGCATTGAACGCCTTCGCTATGTGGATGACACCCCGATTGTCATGGTCACCTCTTACCTGCCGCAAACCCTTTGTCCCAATTTAATGGATTTTGACTTGACGGGACAATCCCTCTATCATGTCTTGGAAACGGAGTTCGGGATAGTTCTATCGCATGGACGGCGTACCATCGAGGCTGTAGCGGCAAAAGCACGCGAAGCCGAGCTGTTGGAGGTCGAAGAGTGCGACCCACTGATGCTGCTCGACAGCGTGACTTACCTGGAAGACGGCACCCCAATGGAGTATTATCACGCTGTCCATCGCGGCGACCGCACGCGTTTCGAAGTCGAGCTCGTGCGCGTGCGGGAAAAGGGAAGCCTGATCGAGAACCTCGATAAAATCCCAGTAGATCTACCGCCCAGCAATTGATTTTGGGGCAGTTAATTCTTTCGGCTAAAGTTGTTAAGGTTCGCTATTGTGAATCTACCCTTTAGCTTGTACTGCAGATCTGAACTGATATTTCTGAAACCTGCAGGATACATTTGCTATTCTTAATCGATCTTATCAGGATAGCCATATCAATATGAGTGATCATCGTCCCCCTTCGGAATGTCGTTCGTCACGCCCCCTAATTCGCCTCTTCTCCCCCCTTATCAAGGGGGGTCATAAGCGGTAACATAAGCACCCGATAGCACAGAAAGAGCCTACCGGTTAGAATGTGGAGGTCTCGAAAACCACACAAACCACCGGAGGGCTCATGAGCAAGTCTAACATAAATTTACCGGAAGCGGACTGGGAAGTTGGGGTTGAGCCAGAATTGGGCACGTCCTTAGAAAGCGGGTTGCAACAGTTGGCGAGCGATCACGATTTAGAAAAGTTGGCTAAGGAAACGGGAGCGCTCCTGCGGCATCGCGGGGTAGCGACGGCCATGGACTTGCTGAGGATCGTGCTGGGCTACAGTGTGCTGGATTATTCGCTGCGCATGCTGGGGGCCTGG
>DATCIL010000469.1:0-1625 GCA_036507795.1 Anaerolineales bacterium
ACACCTGAACCCGCCGAAACGCGCCTCCCCAGTCATCCTGTAGCCTGCCCACTTCGCGATTACTCCTTGCGGCGTAACCCTGGGTACTATGAAGGCTAGCAGTTCTGCACCGTCGCGGAACAGCACAGATCAGACTTTCACTGATTGGATAATGTACTTTTCAACTCACGCGCCCAACGGTTGGCGTTATTAGAATGTTCTTGTTTGGGACGTGGCATCGGCGTATCCTTGGGGTGATTTCATCGCCGGGAACGCTGATGGGATGTGAGCGTTTGGGTTGTCCGCCCGCGGGTATGGGAACGATCTCATCGTAAGTGAGATTGAAGCCCGCTGCGTTACCCAGCACCTGCGGTACTGGGCAGGTGTATGGACACCCGGCGGAAACTAATCTGGGACTGGCAACACGATTGCCAGGAACCCGCATCGGTACCTGCAGCTCCAAACCTAAAATCCACGTCCCAAACTCATAAGGAGTCTAGCATGAAAAAAGGACAAAATACAAGAGGCTATCAAAGATACATGGCACTGGATATCCACCGGGAGTATATCCTGGTGGGAGCGCAGAATGCGGAACAGGACTGGGTCCTGACGCCACGCCGGGTGAGTGTCGAGAAGTTTGCTGAGTGGGCGAAGAAGAATATTCGTGCAGGCGATATAGTGGTGCTGGAAACGACCACGAACGTGTGGACGATCTATGATGTTGTGGCGCCCTTGGCCAGCCGGGTCCTGGTGGCCAATGCCGCCGAAGTAGGTGAGATCGCCAATGCCCGAGTGAAAACGGACAAGGAAGATGTCAAACGATTGCTCAAACTGCTCATTGGTGGGATCGTTCCGGAGGTGTGGGTGCCACCGCTGCATGTGCGAGAATTGCGAGCCTTTACCTCCTATCGGGGACGCCTGGTCAAGACCGGCGTAATGATCCGCAATCGCCTGCAAAGTCTACTGCACAAGCACAACCTGATGTTGTCCGAGGCAGGGCTACTGGACCAGGCCTGGTGGGAGGCCCAGAAAAACATCAGTCCTCTGGAGAAGATGCAGATCCGCCAGGAACTGGTGCTGTTGCAGGAAGTGGAAAAACTGAAGGTCGCGGTGGATGAAGAACTCCAGCGTCAGAGCACCAGTTCGACCTGGGCCAAGCAAGCCTTGCAGATCATGCAGTTGCCCGGCGTGGGGTACATTGTGGCAATGACGGTCCTGGCTGCCATTGGCGATATTTCACGTTTTGAAAATGCCAAGCAGCTAGTTGGATATGCGGGGATCGGTGCAGGTGTGCACGACAGTGGCAAGACCCACAAAGAAAAGAAGATCACCAAGAAGGGACGTCGAGAATTGCGCTGGGCTATGGTGGAAGCCGCCTGGCGGGCTGTGCGGATGTCCCCGTTTTGGAAAGAAGAGTTCGAAAAACACCTGAAGCGCATGCGTAAACCGAATCAGGCGATTGTGGTAATTGCACGGAAACTGCTCGTCGCCCTCTGGCATGTGCTGAGCAAGGAAGAAACCGACATCCATGCGAGTGAGGAAGACCTGGCGTATAAAATGCTGTTGCTCTCGTGGAGCCTGAGCGAGGACGTCCGCCTGGGGCTGACCTACAAGCAGTTCGCCAAGTATGCCCTGATGAAGTTGGG
>DATCIL010000470.1:0-2048 GCA_036507795.1 Anaerolineales bacterium
AAGCAGGCCGGCAAACGCCGCGCCCAGTCCTATGCTTTGAATATGATTTGAGTTCTCTCTACTCGAGCCAGGCTGGGTGCGATGCCCATCTCCAGGAGAACTTCCTCCGGACGGCCGGTTCCGCCTTCCTGGGCCATAAGCCGCAACTGGATCGTCTGCGGTCCTTCCGGATTATCCTCCAGGCGCCTGATTTCTTCTATCAGTGGGCGAAGGTCGTAGTTTTTCCCCCGCCGCTGGCGAGGTAAGCTGTCGGCGGTTCGGATCCTGTCAATCCGCTCGTTCAAATCGGGGACGGGCTCCAAAATTATTGCGGTGTATTCTGCCGCGCGGACCTGCGTCTGCAAAGCCGGAGAGCGGAGATCCGTTTCCTTGATTTCGATAATATGGATGCCGGGAGGACTGGCGCTGTCCAGGGCTTCTCTGGCCACTGCGATCTCTACAGGCTCTTGAAACCACACGTCAACAAGCTCGTGACCGCTGGTAAATCCTAAAGGTAAGGCAGCCGCGATTTGAATGCGCGGCCGGGGATTGTAACCCTGGCTGTACGCCATGGGCAGCCCTGCTCTCCGTACCGTTCGCTCCCAGGTACGATGCAGGTCCAGGTGGCTGGTGTAGCGCATGGCCTCTGTCTTTGCAAAAGTTATCCTCAGACGGATGGCCGGTTGTGGGTTATCTAGAGAATCTTTTGTCTCTGGGGTGTCCCGTTTAGTTTCTGACAAGGACTTCATCTAACAGAATATGCGTTGAACGCCTTTTACGCGGCTTGGATTTTACATCGGGGCACTGCCATACTTCACCGGGATTCTGGCGACGGATATCAGCAAAGGTAGGCAAGATGCCGCAGGCGAAGCAACCATCCCGGCAGTCGATCCGGGTCTCGCCGCGCTCGCTCCACTCGTAATCCTCAACAAGGAACTTTTTTCGAACCGTCGTGCTGATGTGATCCCAGGGAAACTGCTCATCCACCGGACGCGGACGGTGAGTGTAAAAGTCGGGATCCAGCCCCACCAGTTCGAAGGCTTCCATCCAAATATCAAAATCAAAATGCTCGTGCCAGGCGTCAAATTTCGCGCCGCGCTGCCAGGCCCGGTAAATTACCTCGGCCAGGCGGCGGTCGCCCCGGGAAAGCCAGGCCTCCAAAAGAGTTTCCTTGGGATTATTCCAGTTTAATTTGAGACCATCGCCGCGCAACTGGCGCTTGAGCAAATCTTGCTTGGCCCGAATGCTCTCTTCGCTATCGCATGGAACCCACTGGAAAGGCGTGTGGGGCTTAGGGACAAACGTGCTTACGCCGGCGTGCACCTTTGCCCGCTTACCCATTGTTTTGCGCCCTTCGGCCAGCACAGCATGACATAGATCCGCAATTGCCTGAACGTCTGCTAAAGTCTCCTCCGGATGGCCGATCATGAAGTAAAGCTTGATGGTCGTCCAACCGCGAGAATAAATCTCCCGGGCGGTTTGCAGGAGCTGCGGCGTACTTACCGGCTTGTTGATGATGTTGCGCATTTGTTCGGTAGCGGCTTCTGGCGCCAGAGTGAAGCCACTGCGGCGATTGTCTTTCAGCGCGTCCATAAGATCGACCGATACTGTTTCAATTCTCAAGGAAGGTAAAGAAACTGCCAGCTGGCGATCCGAGAAGCGAGCCGAGACAGCCTGAACAAGTTCGACAACATGCGTGTAGTCCGAGGATGACAATGAGAGTAAACCAACTTCCTCAAAACCGGTCTGTTCAATGGCTTTCTCGATTGCTTCGACGACCTCGTCGACGGTTCGTTCTCGCACCGGTCGGGTAACCATACCGGCATGGCAGAAGCGACAGCCTCGGGTGCAGCCGCGCATGATCTCGATGGGAATGCGGTTGTGCACTACATCCACATAGGGGACAATGAAACGCGTGGTTGGAGGCGGAAGCTGCGGGACGATCCGCTTCAGCACGGGTAAGGGTGCTTCCTCTGCCAGCTTTTCCATATGGGAAAAAGTACCATCGCCGTGATAATGGGCATCGTACAGGGAAGGAATATATACACCCCATAACTTTGCCAGGGATC
>DATCIL010000471.1:0-3953 GCA_036507795.1 Anaerolineales bacterium
TCATCCGCTTTGGATGAGAACCTTCCTGCCAAAACTGGTAAGGCCGGTCATGCTTATGCGGCAGCCTGTAAAAGGCCAGCTCCTGGAGGACAAACTGCATATGCATTTCTTTATAGTAATCAATGGATTGCCGCGCGGTAAAGGATTTAAAGTTAGCTATCTCCTTTGAAAGGGCGTCCGCAGACGCCAGCAGATGGAGGTGGTTTTCCATGATCACATAGGCGTAGACCGTGAGGCGATTTTAGTGGATGAGGAATTTCAAGGAGTCGACGAGAATTTGGGCGATCTTTGGATTGCTGAAGAGGGGCAGCCAATTGACTGTGGTCGCGGTGATGAAGTAGGGGACAAGGTCGTTTTCCATGAAGCGATAGCGGGATCTGGCCATGGTTTGACCTCAGCTGGAGCATAAACTAAGAGTTCCTGCGGGAAGCGCGGGAACCAGTAATGACTGGACGCGGAGCGTCAAGAAGAGGTTCCCACGAGGATCGTGGGAACCAGGAATAGAAATTGCCACGGGGACCGTGGCAACAAGGATGTTACCCGGCCATCATCCCGCGCGGCCTGTACTGCAATGCTTCGGCTAAATGACTCGGCCCGATCTGTTCACTCCCAGCCAAATCCGCGATCGTGCGCGCCAGCTTGAGGATGCGGTGGTAGGCGCGAGCGGATAATTGCAGCTGGCTCATGGCGCTCTTCATCAGCGATCGAGAAGGATCATCTAACTGGCAGTTCTTCCGCACCTCCGCCGGGCGCATCTCGGCGTTGCAGGTCAGATCGCTTCCCTCGAATCGCCTGTGCTGGATCTGCCGCGCGGCATCCACCCTGGCGCGCATGCACTCAGACGACTCTCCGATGCGATGATCGCCTAACTTCTCGTACTCCACTCGCGGCACTTCAATGTGAATATCGATCCGGTCCAGGAGCGGGCCGGAAATGCGCTTCTGGTACTTTGTGACGGTGGATGAGGAACAGGTGCAGGGCTTGATTGAGTCGCCGTAGTAGCCACATGGGCAAGGATTCATGGCGGCAATCAGCTGAAAGTTTGCAGGGAAGGTCAGCGAGCCCTGGGCGCGGCTGATGGTAACAACCTTGTCTTCGATGGGTTGGCGCATGACCTCAAGCACGCGAGGACCAAACTCGGGCAGTTCATCCAGGAAGAGGACCCCGCGGTGGGCCAAGGAAATTTCGCCGGGGTGTGGCCAATTCCCGCCCCCGACCAGGCCGGCGTGGGAGATGGTATGGTGCGGGGCGCGGAAAGGCCGGTTGCGAATGAGGGGAACATCCGGGGGCAATTTATCGGCGACCGAATAGATCCGGGTGACATCCAGGGCTTCTTCAATGGTCATGCGGGGCAGGATGGCTGGTACGGCGCGGGCCATCAGTGTTTTGCCAGCGCCAGGCGGACCGACCATTAAAACATTATGCCCCCCGGCGGCGGCAACCTCCAAGGCGCGTTTAACATGTTCCTGGCCCTTAATGTCGCGGAAATTGGTTTGGACATCCAGTGGCAGGTCTTCGACGACCACGGGCGGTTGAGGCACGAGGCTTTCGAAACCGGCCAGGTGGGCGTGAAGGGCAGCCAGAGAAGGAACTGGGACGACTTCTAAGTCCGGGATGAGGGCTGCTTCGCAGGCATCCATCGGAGGGACGAAGATTCTCTTGAAGTTCTGCTGTCGCGCAACTGCAGCCATCGGCAAGATACCACGCACATGCCGGACGGCGCCATCCAAGGATAACTCACCGACCATTAACGAATCTTCGAGACAGATGGGCTCGAGCTGGTCCGTGGCGATTAATACGCCGATTGCGATTGGCAGATCGTATGCCGGACCTTCTTTGCGCACAGCCGCGGGGGCCAGATTTACGATTATCCGTTTTCTAAGGAAATAGGACGCCGAGTTCTTGATTGCAGCTTGAACACGTTCGCGGCTTTCCTGTACGGTGGCGTCCGGTAGACCGACAATCGTGATACCGGGCAGACCCTGACCGATATCCACTTCTACGTCGACAATCACCCCCTCCAACCCGATGACAGCGCAGGACTTGACTCGGGCAAGCATAGATCAAGGATCCTGACGGTTGTCGAGCCCGAGTTTATTGCGTTTATTCGCGTAGAGCGCCTGATCCGCTTTGACCATCATATCTTCAAGAGAGATTTGCTCATTAGGATTACACCTTGCCACCCCGTAGCTAATCGATACGCGGTATGGTTTGCCATTACTATTACACTGCTTTATATTTTGGTGAAGCCGGGAAATAATGGTATCGATACACGAATCGGTGGCATTGATGGCCAACACAATAAATTCATCTCCTCCAATACGCGCCATTACATCCGAAGTGCGGAATGTATTTCTGAGGATGGTTGCGACTGTTCTCAAAGCCTGATCTCCCTCCGGATGACCAAAACTATCGTTGATGGATTTTAGTTCATCCAGATCAATGAAAAAGACTAATAACTCCCATCCCGCCCTCTGAGCGATCTTTACATGTTTCGCCGCCAATGATAAGAACCCGCGCCGGTTAAGCAAACCGGTTAGCTCATCACTTAAGGATAAAGTTTGGAGCATGCGGCGGGACCGGTGCCGCTCGATGGAGAAAAGTAATGAGCGAACAAACTGGTTGACCTCCAGGTCTCCCTTCACAAGATAATCTTGAGCTCCTTCACGCACGGATTTGACCGCCAGGGACCGGTCGTTATGACCTGTTACAACGACGATGGGTATTTCAGGCACCTGCTCAATCAGTTTGGCAAATGTTTTATGACCTTTGCTGTCCGGCAGAAAGAGATCCAGGACAACAATATCGAAGTCAGATTTTTTCAGTAGATCAATCGCCTCTTCCAGTGATGCTGCGAAGGTCGGTACGAATTGACCTAAGTTGACCGCCGTCAGAATGGCTTCCAACATGGCGGCAAATTCATGATCATCTTCCACCAACAAAACCTTGATTGGAGCATTTGAGACTGGACCTGTCACTTGGTCAACCTTTGAGGGGGTTCTCTATGAAACAAGCTTGATGGTTCGATGGTTTCTTCAATGATGTTTTTCATGATGTTTAATTGGACACCACCGACAACTGCGTGCGGCCTATCTAAAACCTGGAGTGCTTGCCTGAGATGATAAGGATTTTAGCACGCCCTCACAGCCTGGTCAACAAGTACCGGATGGCAACCGCAAATATTCCTGTCAATCGGTTAAATGGCAGGGAAAAATCATGCTACAATTATTTATGAGATGGAAAGTATGAAATCCCCACAATTCTTAGATCGGAATCCGGTTACCCAAAGGTCCCATGCTCGCCAGAAGCTGTGGCAAATTATGCTCCCAATTTTTGCGGGATTGGTTCTGGTGGTTTTTTTCGCAGTGCTGGCAGGTTTAGCGGGACCAGCGGAAGCCAGCCGATGGGCGGATATCTCGCTAATCTTTCTTCTGATCCCGGTCATGTTCGTTTCATTGTTGTTTCTGGCGATATTTGCGGGTTCGATTTACGCCTTCATGCGGATCTTGAGGATTATTCCGCCCTTTGCCCTCAGGGTTCAAAACCTGTTCTCCAAAATTGAACAGCAGGTGCGGCGCGGGGCTAATATTGCTGTTGAGCCCATCATCCGCATCGAAAGCTGGTGGGCTGCACTTCGGGCGCTGCGACGTGAGCTGTGAGTAAATTTTTCGAGCGGGAAAGGTAGCTCATGAACTTGGAGGGGGTATTGGTGTTATTCTGGCTGGCATTTTGGAATAACTGTACCTTTTTATAAAGACATGAGAAAGGAGAATATTGATGAGCACCAGTATTGATTTGCGCGACGCAGATGAAAGCTGGAAAACCAAGACGATGGTCGCCGGCGCGGTTGTTGGCGCTCTGATTGGAGTTAGCGGCGCTTATTTATTAATTCAAAACGCAGACAAACGCGGTGAGCGCGTTGAAGTGACGACTGGGAGTGGGATTAAGTTGGG
>DATCIL010000472.1:0-3877 GCA_036507795.1 Anaerolineales bacterium
GGCGGCCATGCGCAGCCGCGTTTCGGCCAAGATTTAACCCTTTACGCCGGCGAGTCGGAAAGACGTCATCCCCAGGGCGTGACAAACGTCCTGGGGTTTTTTCGTGCCTCTGAACTATAATTTGGACAAATACCGTCTTGTATATCTCTGTCCGAGCAGCATGCAGATCGAATCCCTCCCTCAAAATATCCTCCGCCGGCACATCGCCTTGCCCACCGATCATGGTTCGTGGGTGTTTCTGTTCAGCCCCCTGCTAATCGGGCTATTTGCCGGAGGCCAGTGGTCCCCGGCTTCCTTTTACCTGATATTAGCCGCGGTGGCAGCGTTTCTCATCCGCCAACCTGCTACCATCCTGGTTAAAGTCTACAGCCACCGCCGGTCCAAACGAGATTTATCCGCCGCCTGGTTCTGGATGGCGGTATACGCATTCATCGGTCTACTGGCCTTGAGCGGGTTAGTCGCGCAAGGTTATAGCTACCTGCTCATCCTGGCGATGCCGGGTCTGCCGGTCTTTATTTGGCACCTCTACCTGGTCAGCCGGAGGTCGGAACGTCGCCAGTTGGGCGTGGAAATGGTCGCCACCGGCGTGCTGGCGCTGGCTGCACCAGCGGCTTATTGGGTCGGCGTTGGCAGCCCGGAACCCATGGGTTGGCTGCTGTGGGCGCTGGTCTGGTTACAATCGGCGGCCTCCATCGTCTATGCCTATTTGCGCCTGGAGCAGCGGGATCTCACCGCGGTGCCGGACACAGCTACACGCCTTGCGCTGGGTCGAAGAGCCTTACTTTACACTACCTTCAACCTGTTCGCCGTCCTGGTTCTATCTCTGAAGCACCTGCTGCCTTTGATGCTGCCCATTCCCTATGCCCTCCAGTGGGTCGAAACCATCCGGGGCACGCTGCGCCCTGCCGTGGGCCTGCGTCCTGCAGCCATCGGCATCCGCCAGCTTCTTGTCAGCACGCTTTTCACCGTTCTATTTATCGTTACCTGGAATTTGTGATCTCCGTCGAGCTTGATCGCCAGCGCCCTGCTACCATGCGTCCCTCCTTCTTCCACCATCTCCATCCGCCGTCTGTCCCCGCTCGCCAGGCGCGCTTTCGCTACACTCTGGGCGCCGGTGGGCTTTCGGTATTTCTGGTCCTGGTCTTGATCGTCACTGGCATACTGGAGATGTTTTATTACATCCCCACGCCGGAGAGAGCCGCCCAGTCGGTCCAAGAGATCACTTTTCTGGTGCCATATGGTTCGCTTGTGCGCGGTCTGCATTATTGGGCAGCACAATTTCTGGTGGTCGTTTCAATCCTTCACTTGTTGCGGGTAATCTTCACCGGCGCCTACGCTGAACCGCGGCGTTTCAACTATCTGTTAGGTATCGTACTGCTCGGATTAGTTCTGTTCCTCGATTTCACCGGATATGTGCTCCGTTGGGATGAAGGCATCCGTTGGGCGCTGGTAGCCGGGACAAATCTGATTCGCACCATTCCTGGCATTGGAGAAGACCTGTATCGTTTCGTCATGGGCAGTTACCAGCCCGGCCCGGCCACTTTGATCCGCTTCTACGCCTGGCACATCTTTGGCCTGACACTGGCCCTGGCCGGCATCGGGCTGTGGCATTTGTTTCGCGTGCGCCGGGACGGCGGCATCGCCGTTCCCCCGCCGGCTTTGCGCGCCGATCAAGAGCGCCTGTCCAGAGACGAACTGGTCAGGCGGGAGGTTCTTGCCATGTTGATCGCCGGTGTGATCCTGGTGGTCATAACCATCCTCTTCCCGGCGCCTATCGCCCAGCCTATGGACCTCATGCTCTCCACAGGCGCCGATTCGCGCGCTCCCTGGTTCTTTCTTTGGGTCCAACATTTGCTGCGTTGGGGGGACCCATTTGTTTTCGGAATTCTGATTCCTCTGGCAATTCTGGTCTTTCTTATCGCCATTGCGTATGTGCTGCCGAGTCCCTCTCCGGAGCAGCTCGGACGCTGGTTCCCCAATGGCGGCCGGATAAGCCAGATACTTTCGGCCTTAATATTGCTGGCATTAATCGCGCTTTCGTTATTGGCCCTCTTCTCTTAGCCGGGCAACTCCACCCATGCCGCGCTCAGCTATTTTTCTCGCCTCAAGTTTGCTGCTCTTCACTCTTGTTTTCGCGGAATACCGGCTCAATCAGCGACCGAGTCCCGTCGCCCTCACGCCAGTACTGACCGGAGAGCTGGAATATTGCCTCACGTGCCATGCAGACCTGCCTGAAATCAGCGCCTCCCACCCGGTTGAAACTTTCGGCTGCGTCAGCTGCCACGGCGGCGAGAGATTGGCTCTGGATGGCGACCTGGCACACAGCACAATGCGCGGCGGTCGCAACCCCTCCGATTTATCCGTTGTCGAGGCTTCCTGCGGCGGAAGCGACTGTCACGGCGGAAGCCCAGACGACTTCCGTGACCACATTCAGCGCGTTCAAACGAGCGTCCAGGCAACCTATGCCGGAGCCATCGCCAACGTGAGATATAGCTTCGGCGCCCAGCCAGATCAAGCCGCCCGGCTGGGGATCTTCGCCATCCAGGATGAGCACGTTTTGACAAGCAGCGGTCTTTCCTCCCTGGAAGCTTTTGATCCTCTAAGAGAAGACTCTCCATCAATCCTGGCTTTCGCGGAAAATTGCCTTTCATGCCACCTGTCCGCGGCTCCCTTAGAAGGAGCGGACTATGCTCGGTTGACCGGCTGCGCGGCCTGCCACACGCCGACAGCCGGCCGCGATATGGATCAGGTTTTCCACCGATTAACTACCTCGATTCCCTATACCCAATGCAACACCTGCCATAACCGCGGAAATTACGATCTAGGAAGAATTGAATTCCAGCCGCGAAGTGACCATGCAGCGAATCGCCGGGAAGACTACTACCAGCCGATCGCCCAATTCACGCAATGTGAATGGGAGTTGGACTGTGTGGACTGCCACACCTCCCAGGAGGCCATGGGTGATGGGGATCTGCACGGCAACCAAAAAGAGGCCCAATATGTGCGCTGCTACACCTGCCATGGCACTCTAACCACACCGCCAGTGACGCGCCCGATTAGCGACCCCAATGACGTTGCGCTGCGGAGGGCATTTCTAAACCCCATTGTCGACTTGAAGCTCGGCGATAGCATCCTCGTCACCGAAAAAGGCGAGCCCCTGTGGAACATCCGCCAAACCCAGGACGGAACTCTTGAGATGACCGCCAAGGTAACGGGTGAACGTTATACGATTCCATTGGTTCAGGGGAGCGCCTGCCAGCAGAATCTTGAACAACAGGAATCGCGTTACTGCCATGCCTGCCACGCCGTCGAATGATAAATCCCCCGCGGTTTCGAGGCGGGACTTTCTATCCTTTTTCACCAGAATTACCTTAGCCCTGAGCGGGATTCTCGGCCTGGGTGGATTACTGCGTTATTTCGACGCGCCCGACGGAAACCCCCCGCAGACCGAATTCGATCTCGGTCCGGCGGACCAGTATCTCTCGGGATCGGACACCATTCTGGCCAGACCTCAGGCAGTTTTACGGCGCACCCCACAGGGGTTTATCGCCTTTAGCACGGTCTGCCCCCACCTGGGATGCCAGGTGGAGGCCGGCGAGGACGGATTTTCCTGCCCGTGCCACGGTTCACAATTCGACATCCACGGCAAATTACTTAGAGGACCGGCCAAAAGCGACTTGCGGCGGCTGCGCGTCGATCTCGATGAAGACGGCAATCTGACGCTCTCCACAAATTGAAAGGCTATCCCCCAACGAGTTTATTCATAATCTCCCTGGCATGTTTGATCTCATCCCGATTGACCGTATGACCCATGCCGGGATAGAGTTTGGCGGTCACCTGCGCGCCCATCTCGGTGAGCACCTCGGCAGTTTCTTGA
>DATCIL010000473.1:0-3883 GCA_036507795.1 Anaerolineales bacterium
CAGGGTATCAGCGAAATCGAGCGTCCCAATCTGGTCTTTGCCGGGACATCGGTCGTTTCCGGCACGGGCCGCGCCGTTGTTTATTCTACAGCGATGCTAACACAGTTCGGCCGCATCGCCCACCTCACCCAGGTCGTCCAAGAGGCCCCCAGCCCCTTCCAGGTTGAACTGCTCCGCATCACTCGCCTGATCGCCATCGTCGCCCTGGCGCTTGGTGCCATCGTTTTTGTGGTCGGCGCTTTCGAATTGGGTCTCGACAGCTATGCTGCTTTTCTCCTGGCTTTGGGGATCATTGTCGCCGCTGTCCCAGAAGGTTTGCCTGCCATGCTTACCTTAACGCTGGCTATCGCGGGTCAACGCCTGGCTCAGCGCGGGGTGTTAGTTAAAAAGCTATCGGTGATCGAGACCCTGGGCACCGTTTCCACCATCTGTGCGGACAAAAGCGGCACCCTGACACAAAATCAAATGACCGTTCGCGAAATCTGGATAAGTGGTCGCCATTTAACCGTCACCGGTGGCGGTTATGAACCGGCTGGTAGAATCAACCCGGATCTTTCCAACGGATCCCGTCAGGGTGACCTGGATTTGCTTCTTCGGGCTGCCGTGTTGTGCAATAATTCCAGATTGAGTCCCCCGAGCGATCTTCACCCGCGTTGGACAGCCTTAGGCGACCAAACAGAAGCGGCCTTGCGTGTGGTTGCCCTGAAAGGCCAAATCGATGAAGATGAACTAACCCAGGTTCTGCCGCGTATCCATGAGCTGCCTTTTGAGTCCCGCCGCAAGCGCATGAGCACCATTCATCGTATTCGCCAGGGTGCGCGGCCAGATTGGATCGATGGCCTGGTTAGATCTGATCCTCGCCCCCTCAATTCTCGGCGAGAAGTTGCCTTTGTGAAGGGCGCGCCCCGCGAAGTTCTTCAGCTCTGTGAACACATCCTGCTGGAAGGCGAAGTGTGCTCTCTGGACGATACCTTGCGCGCCGAGATTATCGCGGCGAATGATCGCTATGCCCGGCGCGGTTTGCGGGTGCTGGCGCTTGGTTTTCGGTTTCTGCCTCGGCGTGCCGGCCCCTATACTCCCGAGGGCGTTGAATGTGATTTGACCTTTCTTGGCCTGATGGCCATGCTGGATCCCGCCCGCCCGGAAGTTTCCGAAGCGGTGCGCATCTGCAAGCAAGCCGGCATCCGCATCGCAATGATTACAGGAGATTATGGGCTGACGGCTGAGTCATTGGCCAGGCGGATCGGCTTGCTTACCGCCAGGGAAGCGCTCATCGTGACTGGCGCGGAGCTTGATGCGCTGGACGACGTCGAATTGCGCGGCCTTCTGGAAAAGGAGGTCGTGTTTGCCCGCATGGCTCCTGAACACAAGCTGCGACTGGTAACTGCTTTTCAAGGTCAAGGGGAGATCGTGGCGGTCACCGGAGATGGCGTCAACGATGCTCCCGCCTTAAGGAAAGCCGACGTCGGTGTTGCCATGGGTTGGACCGGGACCGATGTCGCCAAAGAAGCAGCCGATATTATCCTCGTGAACGATAATTTTGCTACAATCGTCAACGCCATTGAGGAGGGTCGAGCGGTCTACGATAATTTGCGTAAGTTCCTGACCTACATTTTTTCGAGCAATGTGCCTGAAGTCTTGCCCTTTGTGCTGACGGCCTTGTTCAAGATTCCCCTCGCGCTGACAGTCCTGCAGATCCTCGCCATAGATCTGGGAACGGACATGCTGCCCGGACTGGCGCTTGGCACCGAAAAACCCGAACCGGACGTGATGCTCAGGCCTCCTCGGCGGCGGGATCAGCCATTGATTGATCGCCATCTAATCTTGCGAGCTTTTCTCTGGTTGGGAACCATCGAGACCATCCTCGCCTATACCGGATTTTTCCTCGCTTATTACCTTACTGAAAGTGGTCAGTGGATTTCACCGACTAATTTTCGGGGGTTGACCGTGCAGGTTGTCCTGCAGTCGATCAAAGACATCGCCGCTAACCCGGTAAATATCCTGGCAGTTACAGCCTTTCACGCCGGTGTGGTTTTGGCTCAGGTAGGCAATGCCTTTGCCTGCCGGTCAGAAGTTCAACTCGGCCGCAGATTGGGATGGCTGAGCAACCGCTTCTTGATCGCCGGAGTCCTTGCGGAGATCGGTCTGATAACACTCCTGATCTACATTCCTCCTCTGGCATCAATCTTTAGCCACGTGCCTTTGCCCCCTGCCTTGTGGCTCTGGCTTGCCATTTATCCCTTCGCCTTATATGGGTTGGAATCGTTCCGCAAGGATATCGCCCGCAGGTTGAGGGCAGGTACAATTAACGTCCATTCCTAAGTGATCCATCGGATGTATTTAGAAACCCGTATTGACTGTCATTGCGAGGAGGCGCTCTTTGCCGACGAAGCAATCGCCCTTTTGTTTGCGGGAGAACATTGCTCCATCGGATTGCTTTTTGCGGTAGCGGAGATTGCTTCGCTTCGCTCACAATGACACGCAGGACTTTGAATCTTTCCAAAACATTCGAATACTTGTCTAGATTTCGCCAGGTCCTCTCGTGGAGGTGTTATGAATATCATTATTATGGGATGCGGCCGGGTTGGCGAGCAACTCAGCTTGCTGCTATCGGCCGAAGGTCACGCTGTTACCGTCATTGATCATGACGCCGCCGCTCTTGACCGCTTGGGGCCCGCATTCCCGGGTCGAACGGTAACCGGTGTGGGCTTCGACCACGACGTGTTGGTCGAGGCGGGCATCGAGCGGACCGATGCCTTTGCCGCCACCAGTTCCTCGGATAATGCCAATATCGTGGCGGCCAGGATTGCTCGGAATGTGTTTAAAGTTCCGCGGGTGGTTGCGCGCTTATACGACCCTCGCAGAGCAGAGATCTACCGGCGCCTGGGCCTGCTCACCATTTCCTCGACCACTTGGGGCGCTGAACGCATTCGCGAACTGCTCACGCATTCCCATCTGGATCCTGTCCTGGCTTTTGGTAGCGGCGACGTCTGTTTGCTCGAAATAGAAGCGCCCGATCAGCTTGTCGGCAAAATGGTCAAAGATCTGGTCATCCCGGGCGAAATTGGCGTCATCGCCATCACCCGGCAAGGGCGTGCCTTTATTCCCCTTGGTGGGACGGAATTTCAGGCCCGTGATACGCTCCATCTGGTGGTCCTGGCCTCGTCGATGGACCGGCTTGCCAATTTTCTGGGACTGGGCGAGGGAGGTTAATCATGAATGTCATTATTGTAGGCGGTGGCAAGACCGGCGCACAGATTACCCGCCAATTGTTGGACGAAGGTCATGAAGTCAAGCTGATCGAGATTCGACGCGAGGCCCGGGAGCGTCTCGAACCAGATTTGCCCTCCGGAGTGCTCGTATTTGGAGATGGCAGTTCGCCGAACATTCTTGAATCCGCTGGGATCAGGCAGGCCCAGGTCCTCGCCGCTGTGACCGGAGAAGATGAGGCAAACCTGGTCATCACATCGCTGGCCCGCTTCGAGTTCGGCGTACCCCGCACCATTGCCCGCGTCAACAACCCGAAAAATGCCTGGTTGTTTACCGCCGAAATGGGTGTGGATGTCGGCCTGAACCAGACCGACATACTTGCGAAGTTGATTGCTGAAGAAATGTCTATGGGGGATATGATGACGCTCCTGAAGCTTCGCCGGGGTGAATACGCTATCGTCGAAGAAAAGCTGCCCCCTGGTTCCAAAGTGGTTGGCAAACCACTGAAAGAATTACCGATTCCGGCTACCTGCGTTATCGCAGCCGTGATCCGTGAGGGGATTGTGATCGCACCGCGTGGTAATATGGTATTTCGCGTGGGAGATGAGGTACTTGCGGTGGTAGATAACCAATCCAAGGAAATACTCTCCGCGCTTTTTGCCGCAACTTAGCC